>NZ_SRLV01000111.1:0-24223 GCF_006518205.1 Myxococcus sp. CA005
CAACCCGGGGGGGCGGGCGGTGCCATTCCTTTCTCCCCACGCGACGATTTGGTTTTTTGCCGCCCGGGACGGGGGGCGCGGTCCGGCTCGAAAGCCGGGCCCGACCTTCCGCCAGGTGGCCGGTGCGCGCGAGGCAGACAGCGCCTCAACCCCTCCCACTGCCTGCCTCGCGCGCTTCCGTAAATTCTCGAACGAGGGCAGGGCAGGGCGCTCGCTCCATCGGGCGCCCTCCCGCTCTCGAAGGGCCTTTGCTTGCCAAGGGCCCGGGTTGGGCGCCATACGAAGGCGCGAAACGGCGGCGGGGCAGGTCAGCCTGCCCGCGTCGCCCGCGACCTTCGTGAGACATGGGACTCCGGTACGACGTCATCGTGGTGGGACTGGGCCATGCGGGCAGTGAGGCGGCGCTCGCCTGCGCGCGGATGGGATTGGCCACGTTGGGCCTGACGCTGAAGCGCGAGCGCTCGGCGGTGTTGAGCTGCAACCCGGCGGTGGGTGGCACGGCCAAGGGCCACCTGGTGCGTGAGCTGGACGCGCTCGGCGGGGAGATGGGGCGCGCGGCCGACCAGGTGGGCACGCACTTCAAGACGCTGAATGCCTCCAAGGGGCCGGCGGTGCAGGCCTCGCGCCTGCTCTGCGACCGGGATGCCTACGCGGTCGGCATGCAGGCGGTGCTCTTCTCGCAGCCGAACCTCACGGTGCGCGAGGGCGAAGTCGCCGCGCTGGTGGCTGGCGGAGGCCGGGTGGAGGGCGTGGTGTTGGGGGACGGCACGCAGGTGTCCGCCTCCGCGGTGCTGCTCACCACGGGGACCTTCCTCCAGGCGCTGATGCACGTGGGCGAGCAGAAGGAAGTCGGCGGCCGTCTGGGGGACGACGCGGCGCGCGGGCTGTCGGAGTCGCTGCGCGCGCTGGGCTTCACCCTGGGCCGCTTCAAGACGGGCACGCCGGCGCGGCTGGCGCGCGCGAGCATCGACTGGGACGCGCTGGAGCCGCAGCCGGGGGACACCCGCGTGCGGCCTTTCTCCTGGCGCACCAAGGTGGAAGGGGAGGGCGGGATGCCGTTTCCCCGTCAGCCCTCGGTGACGTGCGCGCTCACGGAGACGACGCCGCGCACGCACGCGGTGCTGCGCGACAACCTGCACCGCTCGCCGCTGTACCAGGGGGACATCGTCGGCCGGGGGCCGCGCTACTGCCCGTCACTGGAGGACAAGGTGGTGCGCTTCGCCTCGCGCGAGAGGCACCAGGTGTTCCTGGAGCCGGAGGGGCCCACGTCGCCGCTGGTGTACCCGGCGGGCCTGTCCACGAGCCTGCCGGCGGACGTGCAGCTCACCTTCCTGCACACCATCCGGGGCCTGGAGCAGGTGGAGGTGGTCCGCTTCGGCTACGCGGTGGAGTACGACTACGCGCCGCCCACACAGCTCAAGGCCACGCTGGAGACGAAGGCCATTGCCGGCCTGTACTTCGCGGGGCAGCTCAACGGCACCTCGGGCTACGAGGAGGCCGCCTTCCAGGGCCTGTGGGCCGGCATCAACGCGGCGCTCCAGTTGAAGGGCGAGCCGCCGCTCCTGCCGGGCCGCGACGAGGCCCACGGCGCGGTGCTGGTGGATGACCTGGTGACCAAGGGCGTGGACGAGCCGTTCCGCATGTTCACCAGCCGCTCCGAGCATCGGCTGAAGCTGCGCGAGGGCAACGCGGACCTGCGACTGGCCCGTCACGGGCACCGGGTGGGGCTGCTGCCGCGCGAGGCCTTGGAGCGGGTCGAGGCGCGAGGCCGCGCGGTGACAGAGGAGGTGGCTCGGCTGAAGCGCACCGGGCTGGCGGCGCGGCTGCGGCGGCCGGAGGTGACGTACGCGCAGTTGGGCGAAGGCCGCGAGGACTGGCCCGTGCTGTCACCCGACGTCGCCGAGGAGGTGGAGGTCGAGGTGAAGTACGAGGGCTACGTGGCCCAGGCCGCGAGGGCAGCGGCGCGCGAGGCCGAGTCCACGGACCGGTGGCGGATTCCGGAGGGCTATTGCTTCCATGAGGTGCGGGGTCTGAGTTCGGAGGCGGTGGAGAAGCTGACCGCGCATCGGCCCGGGACGGTGGGACAGGCTCGCCGGATTCCGGGGCTGACGCCCGCCGCAGTGTCGCTGCTGCTGGTGGCGCTCAAGCGCGGAACAGAGGCCCCCGCAGTCTGCGCTCAGCCCGAGGATTGATCAAATAAGGGGCTGTGGACAACGTGTGGGAAACTTTAGGGCGTGCTGTCTCCTGAATGATTCCAGTGGGTTGTAGGTAGGTTTGACGTGGAGGGCTTGTGGATAACGCGCGGTTCGAGGATCAGCTCGCGGCGGGGTGCCGGGCGCTGGGAGTGACGGTGGCGGCGGACCTGGGGCCGCGGCTCCAGCGGTTGATGAGCGAGCTGCTCAAGTGGAACGCGAAGGTGAACCTCACGGCGATTACGGCGCCGGAGGAGGTGCTGGAAAAGCACTTCCTGGATTCGCTCGCGGTGTTGCCGGAGGTGACGGGCGCGGCGACGTTGCTGGACCTGGGCGCGGGCGCGGGCTTCCCGGGTCTGCCATTGAAGCTCGCGCTGCCCGCGCTGGGCGTCACGCTGGTGGACACGGTGGGCAAGAAGGTCGCGTTCATCAAGGCCGCGGCGGCGAGCCTGGGGTTGCAGGGTGTGCGCGGTTTGCACGCGCGTGCAGAAGGCCAGCCGGAGACGGAAGGGATTCCGCGCGCCGAGGTGCTGATTGCGCGCGCCTTCATGGACCTGCCGGATTGGCTCGCGCTGGCGCCCGCGTATGTGGAGCCGGGCGGACGTGTGGTGGCGATGCTCGGCAAGCCGCAGACGGACGCGGAGCTGGCGGCGCGCGCGGCGGAGCGGCAACTGCGCGTCGTCTCCGCGCGGGCGTACCGGCTGCCGTTCTCTGGCGCCGAGCGCCAGGTGGCGGTGTTCGCCAAGGAGTAGGGGAGGGGAGTGCCGCCGTGCGCGCCGGCCCGTGGGTGATTCCGGGCGGTGTGACACGGCGGTGTTTCCTCCCGGGGATGCACGGCGATGCTGAGTGACTTCAGCAGCGCGCATCCCGGCGGCAGGGAAGGGTGGCGCGAGCCAGGGGCCTCGTTAGGTTTCACGGCGGAGGTGCCACGCATGCAGCCGCTTCCGACGGACCGTCCACGCGCCTGGTTGTTCGAGCGTCACGCTCACGCCGTCACGTTGAAAGCCTCGCGCTCCAGCTTCGAGCGCCAGTGGGGCCCTCCACATTGCGTGGTGACTCGCGATGACGGCCGCTTCCAGGAGGCGCACTGGGGTTGGCGCAGCGAGTGTGGGCTCGAGTTGGTGGTCGTCTCGATGCGAGAGGCCGACCGGTTCCACGTCTTCATCGAACCCCTGGAAGTCGACCACGCCCTGGCCCACCTGGGGTTGAAGGACGAGGTCGTGGAATGGCGAGCGGACGCGGGGTTCCCGCTTCCGCGTGAAGGCTGGGTTGTCACGCGCATGGATGAGACGGGCAATCGCTACGACGTCGCGCAGTCGCCCGAGCGCGCGCACGTGGCGTGCTTCGCGCGCATCCTCGAAGACCGTGCGCACAAGCAGTCGTACTACGTCGAGTTTCGCGGCACGCCAGCCGATGAGGACGCCGCGCGGAAGGACTGGGCCGTCATCCGTCAGGACGAGTACGGCAATCGTGCGGAGGTGGCTCGGCTTCAGTGTGAGCAGGGTGCTCGCGCATTCGCTGATGTCTACGAGGCGGACCCACGGCACAAGCAGACGTACTTCGTGGAGCCCGTGGCTCCGCGTTCGTGAGTCCTGTTCGAGGGTGCGGGGTGGGCGTGTCGAACTGGCTGCGCGCACCTCGCGCCCCGCGTTGGCGTTGAACCGTCGATGTCGATCGGAGCAGCAGGCGCTTGCTCACAACGATGCAAGCGCATCATTCGTGCGTTCAGGGTGGCAGCGAGCGTTGCTGTATCGCGACAGATTCCTCCACGGGCAGCCCCAGTCAGAGCAGGCGCCGTACAGTCACCGGCGCGAGGACGTGTACGTCAACGAGCTGTCACCGGCCTCCCACGTTCTGGCGTAGCTGTCGGCTTGGGTTCGCGGCTAGGGCACCGTGCATCCTCACAAGGACCTCTGTATGCGCTCGCGACAAGAGCACCGCGCGCTCTCCCGGTGCGGAGCAACTCCATGACCCGGAAGGACATCCTCGAGGCAGTGAAGAGTTTCGTCGGAGTTCTCGACGAGCAGAATCACTTTGAGGACCGCGAGGGAGTGCTGCGTGCTTCCCTGGACCGGCTCGCGCTGGCCTACCATTTTGCCGACGCCCCGTTCGACCCTACGAAGTATCCGGACGCGCCTCGTGCCGACTACAGGTCCCTGCGAGAGTGCATCGCGCCACTCTTTCCCGCCCTCGGCCTGTACAACGAGGCGTTGCACATCGCGGACAAGGTGGGTGAGTCCGAGTTCAGCATCGGCGACGCCATCGACGACCTCACGGACATCGCGATGGACATGCACAGCGTCCTCTTCCGCTGGGAAAACACGAGCGAAGGAGATGCGCTCTGGCACTTCCGCTTTGGCTTCGAGACCCATTGGGGACTGCACCTGCGAAGCTTGCAGCTCTACCTCCACCAGCGTGCCTGCTGATGTGCCCAGCAACTCGCGATGGTAGCTGAGCCGCCGCCGATTCCCCTGGCTCCCGAGGCGCTAGCAGGGGAGGGGACGCGGCCCTGCTTGGTGCATGTCCTTGTGCGCAGTGGCTCGGAAGCAAGGCCGGCAACCTGAGCTGCAGGTCGGTCGCTCGGTGCATGACCTTGCGCGCAGCATCTGGAGAGCATCATTGGTCGCCTGCGCTGCACGTGGGTCGCCGTATGCAGGACGACGGGTGGTTGGATGATGCGCCAACACGGCCGAGTCACTGTCCATCGAGGTGCATGTCGAGGCGTGGGTTGTTGATGGAGCGCTGCGTGGACACGGTCAGCTCACCTCCCTCGGGCAGGCAGGACAACGCTCGTGCCGTCGGATGCGCGGAGTCTGTCGAAGGCGATGTCCGTGAAGAGAGGCCAAGTTGAAGTCCTCGCTGACTAGGCAGCTAGGCCAGCGCCTGGTTGGCGTGTCTGCGCCGAACGCGGTGTCTTCATCGCACGGAAGAGGCCCACGTCGTTGATGCTGCCGGCGGGCTCGTCATCCTGAACGCTGCATCCGTGCGCCCGGAGTTGGGGCAGTCCGAGCATCGGGCGCGAGCGAATGTCGTGACACGGCGCCTCGGGGGACTTGATGCAAGTCGGGATGGGGTGACGACGACGTGCATCCTCGCCGCGGTTTCGTGCGCACGGGACGACGCGTCCGTCCTGTGCGGAGCGGTCTGAGTCCGTGGTGCTTCGATGCAGTCGAATGGATGGAGATGCATCGCATGTCCGACTCGGTGATGCCGTCTCGTAGAGGCGCGCGAAGTCTCCCCGACTGCGCTCAGCTGAGGGCCGACTTGAGGTGACGAAGACACCCGGGATGGAGCTTCGCGTTCGGCCACTTCGTGCGCGGTGCTGCTTGAGGCTTCGGGGTGGTCATGTGCCCGCGCGTCACCGGTGGGGACAGTGGCTCGCTTTCCTGTGGGCCTCCAAGTCCGACTGCATGTTGGTGCCTGACCGCGCTGCTCGCGAACCGGTGCGGTGACCGAGCTCGCAGGTTCATGCGCGCGATGCGCGGTATGGCGCCAGTTCAGGTCGTGATGGTCTGCGTGAAGCGGGCGCCTTGCTTGGGTCCAGGTGTTGGTGTGGTGCGCGCCTGCACTTCGTCATCCTGGGACAGCCCCTGGGACGTAGCGAATGCCGCCGGGGACAGGGGTTCTTCAGCGGCTGAACCGATGGGTCTCGTTCCACGTGGAGCAGGGGAGGGGAGCGCTCGTCATGGCGACCACGTCACGCATGTCGCCGTGGCTCCGCGAGCGAGCGGCACCTTTGGCTCAGGCACATGCGAACGGTGATGCGTGATGGCTGCGCCACTTCTCGCGAGGGCTCTCATCCGGCGCGCGTTCATCGGGCTCATGCTTCACGCGGACCGTGGTGGCACCGGTTTCGACATGGAAGCGCTCCGTGAGTCGCGATGTGCAGGCGGTCGCATCGACATGAGTGGGCGCGTGCCTGTTCTGGACGAACCGCACGTTGATGGGAGTGGGCGTCGAGCATGGCCTCGCGGTGGATGCGCGCGGCGCCCGACCGGCGCGCCGACCTGGATGCCTGCGGAGTCGATGACCGGACCGATGTGGATGCGAGCACGGCATGTGACGGGCGGATGCCGTTCGCTTTCGTGACGGGTCCAGGTTCCCGTTCCACGTGGAACGGGACGCTTCGCATGCCCATGCGTCGTGGTGGAGGACACGTCTGGTCGTGGGTATGGCTCAGGCCCCATCAGCGTTGAGCGCGGGCATCTCCTGCACACGCCATCAGGGAGAACTGGCGGCGCGGGTGCTCATGCTCGGGACATCGCGTGGTCCGGGGGGCCGGAGCGTGGGTGACGGGCGTCAGTTGTTCGCGGGCCCAGCCTGCGGCTGACCTCGTCTTCGACCTGGCGCTCGTTCCAATTGGAATGTGGAGCGCCTCACCTCAGAAGCGGTCGTCAGTTGTTCGCGTGCTCACCCAGGTGCTCGCGCCGCACGGCGCGCGGGGAACTGCGAGCACACGGCTTCGATGAGCGCTCATCCACCTTGGCCGAGCCGTTCCACTTGGAACAGGACGATGGATGCGCAGGCCGTCGTACTGACCGGAGTGGCTTGCTCAAGCCGGTGCCACCGCCGTTCCCTGTTGAGCGAGAAGGCGCGAACTCGTGGTCCCGTTGAACGGACGCGACGTGCTCATGCGCGGGCCCCTTGCTGTTCCACGTGGAACGGGGATGCGGGAACGAACGGATGTGGCGTGTTGCTCGTCCCTTCATCGTGCCCAGCGAAGAAGGAAGGAGGGAGTGCATGGCCGCGTTGGACGAACGTGGCTGGCTCATGCGCGATGCCTCTCGTGGTTTCACGTGGAACAGGAAGAAGGGACGCGTAGGTGGCCACGCTGAGCGGGTGTGGCTCGCTCATGCGCGATGCCTCTCGTGGTTCCACGTGGAACAGGAAGGAGGCGTTGGTGAGTGCTCCCGCTGGGCGAGTGCGACTCGCTCATGCGCGATGCCTCTCGTGGTTTCACGTGGAACAGGGGATGGCGAAACCACGTGGTCGTGCTGAACGAGTTCGGTTCGTTCATGCGCGATGGCCTCGGTGATTCCATGCGGAGGAGGAAGAGGTGTTGGTGCGTGGCTGCACGAAGTGGGTGCGGCTTGCACATGCGCGATGCCAGCCGTGGTTCCACGTGGAACAGGGGAGGGCGAAACCACGTGGTCGCGTTGAACGAGTCCGGTTCATTCATGCGCGATGGCCACCGCGGTTCCATGTGGTGGAGGAAGAGGTGTTGGTGCGTGGCTGCGCGAAGTGGGTGCGGCTTGCACATGCGCGATGCCTTCCGTGGTTCCACGTGGAACATGGAGACACGGCACAAGCGCGCGGTCGTGCTGAGCGAGTTCGGCTCGTCCATGCGGAGAATGCGGATGTGTTGGCGCGTGGCTGCGCTGAGCGGGTGCGGCTCGCACATGCACGATGCCCGTTGCCGTCCATGTAGTGCGGGAGCTGGAAGTGCGCGGCGCGGTCTGATGCGCGCAGTTCTTCTGCCTGACCGTTCCACGTGGAACAGCGAGACGGTCTGAGCTCATCGACATGGGCACATCGCAGGGATGCGCGAACGCTGGAGGTCCCTTCGCGGAGTCCGTTGCTCGTTCCACGTGGAACATGGCCGGGGCTGTGAGCACGTCAGCGCGGAGAACAGGCGCCGTTCGCTCATGTGCTCGAGTCATCCTTCGTTCCACGTGGAACACGGAGGCCATGAGTGAGTGGCCGCAGTTCCCGAGGTGGCGTGAACACGCGCAGCGCTCGCTACCCGTTCCACGTGGAACATGGAGATGCCGTGCCTGAGGGTGATGCGCGAGCGCCTGCTTCTTCGCGTGCTCAGCTCACGGCGTGTTCCACGTGGAACGCCGCGGCGATGTGCAGTTGGAGTGTTGGGCGCGGTTGGCGCGCTCAAGTGCGTGTTCGGTTCCACGTGGAACATGCGGACGCGATGGGCGTGCTCGCGTGCGCTGCTTCGAAGCGTTCCACGTGGAACGCGGGTGGCCGCAGCGGCACGCCAACACGGCGGTTGAGCGTGCCTCAGTTCTTGGTAGCGCCTCATCACGTGTTCCACGTGGAACGTGGACGCGGCTCATCGAAGCGGATGAAGCCACGTGGTCCGCCACTTCTTGGGCTCCCAGTTCATGGATGCGTTGGCCGTCTCGCATGCGTGAGATGCACGCTGCTTGTTCCACGTGGAACGCGAACGCGTGGCGTGCACCCGTGCGTGTGCGCGGTGCATCGCCAGTTCCACGTGGAACGTGGGCAGGGCTCGGGCGCGAACTCGTGGGTCATGGAGGAGCTTGGTCATGTGGCGGGTTCGGTGGCGTGCGTTCCACGTGGAACGCGGCGACCCGTCATCCCTGGTGTTGGCCAGCGCCGATGAGCAGCGGCCTTCGCCTTGCTCCATCTTCCAGATGGCTCGGCCTGCGACCTCTTCATCAATCACCGCGTGGTGGCGTTCCCGCGAGTTCGCGAACGCGTGTTCCACGTGGAACGAAGAAGCGGCGCATGAGGTGCTGCTTCGCGGTGGTTGGAGGCCGCCGCTCGGCATGCGCACTTCGCGGGGACGGTGATGGTGGTGGGGCGCCTGCGCACCGCATCGATTCGCGCATGCGCTCCGCTTGGCGTGAGTTCCTGACGCTTGGTGGGAAGGATGCGCGTGCTGATGCGTGCACCTCAGTGAAGTGGATGGCGCGGCTGCTCATGCGCGGGTTGCTCAGCGCCTGTTCCACGTGGAACGCGGGATGGATTGATGGTGGGCACGCGCGCAGCGCCGGAGAGTTCGCTGACGGCTCCGCGTTCAGGCTCGTGATGCGCTCATGGTTCATGGAGTGGTGAGTGCTCCACCGGGTGGCGTGGAGAGGTGTCGCAAAGGGGCCTGCGCTCATCCACCATCCAGTGCCTGCTCCATGTGGAGCGCCTGATGCGCTTCGTGATGCATGGAGGCCCCAGATGGGGGCTCTGACTGGCGGCAAGTGGAGCCACCTTGATGCACGCGCTCCATGTGGAGCGCCCGTGTGCGGTGCGGCGCCAACCACGCAGGCAGTCCAGTGCGCATGCTGATGGAGATTCCTGGGCAGTGTCGGTCGTGCGTTGGGCGGGCTCCATCCCGGCGCTCCGCGCTGAAGTTCCCATGAGCTCTTCGACATCTGTGCTGAACGCGGGGCGTTCCACGTGGAACGCGTTGAACGTCGAAGTGGTGCTGACGCTGCGTTACTGCGTCCCCGCGCACGTCGCTTGGTGCGCGCGAGGGATGGCGAGCTTCAGGTGGAGCCAGCGGTGAGGACTGGCGATGGCGTGGGTGGCCGCATCAGCGCGAGCGGATGTTCTGCTGTGCTCAGGTGAGCTGCGAGCCCAAGTGGAGCAGGTGGTGCGGACTGGCGATGGCTGGGACTGTCGCGTCTGAGCGAGCGCAGGCCACCACATGCTCGGACGAGCTGCGAGCTCAGTTGGTGTGGTGGGTCCAGACCGGCGGTAGCTGCCACTGCCGCATTCGGCTCGGCCAGATGATGCAGCCTCGTTCCCGCGCGGATAGGACGCGATGGCGGTGTGGAAAGTGGGGCGAGGACTGACGGCAACGCCGACTGTCGTATCGGGACGACCGCATGTCGCCGGGTGTTCGAGGGGAGGCGGTGCGAGGCCCCGTGGAGTTTGGGGGTCTACCGGAGACAGCTCGAACTGCCGCATTGGCACCGTCGCACGCTGTCCTGACGTGATGGTCACCAGGTGCGAGTCCCGTATGGAGCTCGCGGCGACGATGGACAGTGGCTTGAACTGCCGCATCGGCGCGGCTGTGCACTATCGGGAACGCACTCGCGATGAAGTGCGAGTCCAAGGGATGGAGCCAGTGGCGAGGATGGGTGGTGGTTCGGACTGTCTCGTTGGCGAACCTGCATGTCGTCCGAGTTCATGCGCAACGAGGCGCGAGGCTCGAGCCGATGGCGCAGACGGCGAGAAGTCGTGCTGACGTGGATGAGCTGCGGCGTCGGTATGGCCGCGTGGCGTTTTGAAGCGATGGGCATGAGACGCGCGTTCCGCGGGGAACAGTCGACGCGGAGCGGCTGCAACTCAGACCGAGGGGCTCAGGGGCTCGCCGTCCGGAGTCCATGCTCACCGAGACGTGAATGGCTCGTGATGCAGTAGGCGAGAAATGGTGGCAACTCAGCCTGCGACGTCCGTAGGGCCGCAGGTCGTTCGGAGCTCATGATCACCAAGGCGCGAGTTCTGTGTGACGCAGCCGACGAGGCCCGACGGCAACTCGCACCGTGACGTCAGCCCGGCCACATGCGGTCCGGAGTCTCTGCGCGCCGAGGCGCGAGTGTCGCGTGATGCAGTCTACGAGGGCTGGAGCCGCCGCAGACCGCGACGTATGCCCGGCCACATGTGGTCCGGAGTTCATGCTCATCAATGCCGAGGTTCGTGTGGCTCAGATGGCAGGGACATGCGGCCACTCATCGCGGCGTGCGGATGAAGCGAGCAGTCGGCGACTGTTGAGTGAGAGGAGGTACCGCCTGCCATGTCCGGTACGCATTCGCTCGACCTGCGCGAGCGGTCCATCGCAGCTTGGCAAGAGAGCCCCCCACCCCTCCTGGCGGCCATTTCTCCGCGCGATGCAGCCGGTGGGTTGGCCCACCGGGGCGACGCAATCGCTCAGCCCTTTTGAGGCACGCGATGAGGCGAGGCGCCCCAAGGGCCGGGGCGCACCTCGGCAGCTCGCTGTTCGGAAATGTCGGGAGATTTCGCGGCGCAAAACCCCCGACATTTCCGAACAGCGAGCTACGGGAGTGACTCCGGCTCCCCCGGCGCGAGGGGCCTCCTGTGGGGGCGCGCGGTCCGGGCAGCATGAAATCCACCACGGAGGTGATGGCATCCACGCGCGCCGTGCACTCACGAGGTGCCCCCGCGCGCATGCACTTCTACGCGAACCGCTCCGTCCTGCTGTCGCTCGTCCTGCCCTGCCTGGCGCTCGCGAGGCCCTCGGGCAACACGTCGCGGAGGGGGCGCCCACCGCGGCGGCTCCGTCGCTCAGCTCATCTGAGCTGCGCGACCAGACTGCGACACCGGTACGGCGACACCTCTTCCGGGGCTCATGGGCAACGAAGAGCGAGTCCCGTGTGGTGCAAGTGGTGAGTACGGACTGCCCTCGTGCTGCTGCATCGGTACGGCGGACGTTTGTCGGGCGCCCCGGCTCAGCGGGGTGTGAGTCCCGGGTGGAGCAGTCGGTGTGGACGAGCAGCAATTCGGGCCACGTCATCGACGCGGTCGCATGTCACCTTGAATCTCTGGCTCAATGCGGAACCGGACTCAATGTGACCGCGGAGAATCTGCGGCCCACACCACTCCGTCCCGCTCAGGGGTGCGCTATCTAGTCCCTGTTTCTGATGGGAAATCAGGGCACCTCGGTTGAGGCATCGATGTGACGGCATGCTGCCTCGCGATTCGTGAGGCGCTCAGTGGGCGTGGATCTCCCGGTGATGTCTCCGAACGCAGAACCTCATCGATGCGACATCTGGCGTTGCGTACCCATGTCGAGCGGCTCGCCTTCGGCACACTTGGCGGGCGCGAAACGAGCTCACCATGGTTGGCGAAGTCCGAAGGAGTTCCTCGCCTGCCGTCATTGGATGCGTGTCCCTGATGCACATCCCTGCGACGGAAACC
Organism: Myxococcus sp. CA005; assembly: GCF_006518205.1. Taxonomy (NCBI): domain Bacteria; kingdom Pseudomonadati; phylum Myxococcota; class Myxococcia; order Myxococcales; family Myxococcaceae; genus Myxococcus; species Myxococcus sp. CA005. The sequence goes on from NZ_SRLV01000111.1 coordinate 11,826, forward strand.
TCGTGCAGGTGTGAGTCGCCATCCGCATCGCCGTTCGTCGCGGTGTGCTTCGGCGCGACCGCTGTCCGTCCCGAGTGGTGAGTCCACTGAGCTGGACCGACAAGTGGACTGACCTCGTCGATGCGATGCTGCGGTCGTTGGCGGAAGTGAGGGGGATGGGCCCCCTCCCGGAGTCCGCTTCGACCATCTGACCTTGTCAGACGCGTCGCGCGCGATTCCGAGCGGGTAGGGCTTCGCGGTGGGATTCCTCGGCCAAGGGGGAACCGATGTGCGTGGCCATGTGGACCGCTGGCGGCGAGGCGCATGCGGACGGCTGACATCGAGGCTCATGTGAAACCACCGTCGCCATGCGCAGGACTCGCGCGCCCGTTCCACGCGGAACATCCGGAGGCGTGTCATCGTCACCCGAACCGATGATTCATCGACGCGTGCAGGTTGCACTCGGCAATGCCTGGGCCGCTTCAACGCGCGTCGCATGGGGTGGCGGCATGGCTCCACTACTCGGCATGGGCGCTTCCAGTCGGGTGCGTGCGTTCGCTGCACTCATCTGGCTTACCGCGCACATCCCGGGAGCGACGCTCAGCAACGGTGCCGCATCGCGCGGGCGAGATAGAGCAGCTGAAGTGCCAAGGCCTCGCCGGAACCGGCTCCGCACGGGTCTGCGAGGCGATACATCGGCTGCTCCACGCAGATGGGCAGCGCCAAGCCGTCGGGATGCGGCACTACCGGACCGACCACTGCCAATGGCACCGCGTCGTGCCCGAGGATGGCCCACCACCAATAGCGTGTGATGCGCTGAAGCAATCAGCGCGTGCCTTCCGCGCGCCAACCGGCAACCCCGACCGCAGCCTCACGCGGGCATCGTGCGAAACGCACCCGCTGCCCGCGACAGCATCACCGCGTGAGGACAGGACCCTCGGACGCACGCGGCGGCCCGAAACGCGCGGCTGCTTCCACGTTCAGCCAACCCAAAAGCCCGGCCTCTCGCGAGAACGCGACGCGCGTTCGTAGCCTCCGCTCGAAGTCCACCGCCGCCGCCCCCCTGAAAACTGGCTCAAAGGTCCGCGAACCCCGCAAACAGACTTGGCATGTTTTATTCCGCGAGGGCTTCCTTCCCGCCTGCTCACTCGCTGCACGGCCGCAGGGTTCCACGAGGAACGCGCCGTCTCCAGCCTGGGGGCGCCGTGGCCACGGCGGGGCGGAACAGGTGCGGCCCGGTGGGGGCCCTACGGACCGGCGGCTCGGCCGCATCATTATATAGGGGGCTGACACGGGCCCTCCGTGGCCCCGTTCGACTGGCACCCCGGCGCACCGCCTCCTTATATAAGGAGGCACACCCGGCCAGCCTCCAGGCCTCTTCCGGGCACCCGCCACCGGCCTCCAGGTCCGCGCAAACCCCCGAGAAGAGAGCAGGGAAGCAAGGCTCGCCGTGAATTTGATCCGATACCAAACCGCGTGCTAGCAGCGTGGATCAGCGCGCAACCGTGCACTGCATCACGCGCGGGGCCCTGGCCTACGGCCGGGGAGAGAGAGGATGGGCCACCGTGGGTCGTATCATCTGCATCTCCAACCAGAAGGGCGGCGTCGGGAAGACCACCACCGCCATCAACCTCGCCGCGAGCCTGGCCTCCGCGGAGCGCCGCACGTTGCTGGTGGACATGGACCCGCAGGGCAACGCGGGCAGTGGCCTGGGCATCAAGCAGGACAACATCACCGGCACCATCTACGAAGCGCTGCTCAATGACCGGCCCATCCAGGAGCTGCTCCACCCCACGGAGCTGCGCTACCTCCAGGTGGTGCCCGCCACGCCGGACCTCACCGGCGCCGAGGTCGAGCTGGTCAACCAGGACAACCGCGAGTTCCGCCTCCGCGACGCCCTGCGCCCGCTGGCTGCCGAATACGACTACATCATCATCGACTGTCCGCCGTCGCTCGGCCTGCTGACGCTCAATGCGCTGGCCGCCGCGGACTCCGTCCTCATCCCGCTTCAGTGTGAGTACTACGCGCTCGAGGGACTCTCGCAGCTCACCCACACCATCGACCTGGTGAAGCAGGGCCTCAACCCGGACCTGAAGATGGAGGGCATCCTCCTCACCATGTTCGACTCGCGGGCGAACATTGCCCACCAGGTCGTCGAAGAGGTGCGCGGGTACTTCAAGAAGCAGGTGTTCGAGGTCATCGTGCCGCGCAACGTGCGCCTGTCCGAGTGCCCCTCCTTCGGAAAGCCCATCATCCTGTACGACATCAAGTCGAAGGGGTGTGAGAGCTACCTCGCGCTGGGCCGCGAGCTGATGAAGCGGGACACCCCCAAGAGCCCTCGCAGGCGCGTGGCTTGAGCCGCGCCCTGGCTGGAGTCACGACGTGGTGAAAGCAGACATGCAGAAGCGGGCCCTGGGGCGCGGGCTGTCCGCCCTCATCCCCCAGGCGGGCGCCACCGGGGCCGGCAAGGGTGAGCAGGCCCCCAAGGCCGGCGTCCTCAAGCTCCCCATCGAGTCCATCCACCGCGACAAGGACCAGCCGCGCACCTACTTTGACGAGGAGAAGCTCAAGGAGCTCTCCGAATCCATCAAGGCGCAGGGCGTGCTCCAGCCCATCCTCGTCCGCAAGGACGGCGACGGCTACCGCATCATCGCGGGCGAGCGCCGCTGGCGCGCCTCCCAGGCCGCCGGCCTCAAGGAAGTGCCCGCCATCGTCCGCGACGTGACGGAGGTCCAGGCCTTCGAGCTGGCCCTGGTGGAGAACCTCCAGCGCGCGGACCTGAACCCCATCGAAGAGGCGGAGGGCTACAAGCGCCTGGTGGACGAGTTCAAGCTCACGCAGGAGCAGGTCAGCGTGCGCGTGGGCAAGGAGCGCTCCACGGTGGCCAACGCCCTGCGCCTGCTTGCGCTGCCCACGGACGTCAAGGGCATGGTGGCGGATGGTTCGCTCAGCATGGGCCACGCGCGCGCGCTCCTGGGCGTGCCCCGGCTGCCGGAGCTGCAGAACCTGGCCAAGCAAGTCGCGGACAAGAAGCTCTCCGTGCGTGACACGGAGCGGCTGGTCCAGCAGAGTCGCTCCAGCGGGAAGAAGGACGCGGGCAAGGCGGCACCGAAGCAGAGCCCGCAGGTGAAGGCACTGGTGGAGGAGCTTCAGCGGCGACTGGGTACCAAGGTCCGGCTCACCGAACGAAGCCCCGGAAAGGGCACCATCGAGGTGGACTTCTTCTCGTACGATGACCTCGACCGGCTCTTGAAGCTTCTCAGGAAGGAGTAGGACGTGGCGCTCCTTGGCGGGAAAAAAGACGAATCATCCAGCAAGCCTCTGTTCAGGCGGGAGGAGGAATCCGTGTCGCAGCGTTCTGGTGAGGTCCACACGCTCCTGGGCAAGGGGAGCGAGTTCGAAGGGAAGCTGACCTTCGAAGGGCAGGTCCGTATCGACGGCAAGTTCCAGGGGCAGATCATCACCAAAGACGTGCTCGTCATTGGGGATGGCGCCAAGGTTCAGGCCGAAATCCAGGCTGGCACCGTCATCATCAACGGCCAGGTCGAAGGCAACGTGAAGGCGACGCAGATCATCGAGCTGAAGACGCCCGGCCGCGTGAAGGGCAACCTCGAGACGCCGTCGCTGTCCATGGACCGCGGTGTCATCTTCGAGGGCTCGCTGAAGATGGAGAACCTGGGCACCGCTGGCGCCCGGCCGCCTCCGCCTCCGGGTGGCGAGAAGAAGTAGACGTGCGTTCCTGGAAGCACATGGCGCCAGCTTCACTGCTGGCGCTCACCCTCCTGGGCGGCTGCAAGGGCTGTGGCCAGGAGGATGCTGCTTCCGGTACCGGAGAGGATGACGGCCGTCCGTCCTCCATCCGCTCCGGTGTGAAGGTGCCGCTGCCGGATGGCTGGTCCGCGCTGGTCGCGCCGGATGAGAGCTTCCAGGCGGGCCCGCCCGGCCGGCCCGTGTTGCGGGTGGACCTGCGGCGCGGGGACGGCGAGCAGCTGCCCTCTGTGGACACCCTGGTCGACCGCGTCCGCGAGGAGCTGAAGGACTTCGAGCTCTCGCTGGACCAGGAAGAAGAGACGGAGCGCTACTCGCTGCTGCGCATCACCCTGGCGCCCAAGCTGGCGGATGGGGGCGTGGGCCCGGAAGCCCCTGGCTTCTTCGGCGCGCGGCGCGTGGGCAACGACTTGTTCCTCTGTGCCAGCCTGCCGGGCGCGTCCGCCGAGGATGTGCTGCGCGCCACTGAGGCCTGCCGCGAAATCCAGGTCCAGGGCGCGCTGCCATAGCGAGCAGCACCGCGCGTCCAAGGCAATCACACGTCGAGACAGGTGGGAGTGTCTCCTCCTGGCGGAGTCGATGCAGGCGAGCAGGCTTCCGTTACCGCCTCGTGAACATCTGGCGCGGCTCGGGTGTCCCAACGTTATGCATTTCAGGGTGCACTTCCGTGCACGCCACGCCGACATTGACGCTCAGGGACTTCCCCTGGCCGTCACGAATCTCTAACCTCACCCTCCCGGACTGCGTTGGGTGCTCGCCTCGGACCCATCCAGGACCTCCACGCAGTGCCCTCGCAAGGAGTCCCCGCATGTCGTTCTCCGGAATGCTCCCCCTCCCGTTCGCCACCGTGGACATCGCACCCGTGGGAGAGCAGCTGATCGCCGTGGGCGGCCTCGTGGTCGCCGGGCTGGGGGCGCTCTGGGCCGCCTGGACGCGGCCGTCCGCGCAGCCGGTGCCCATTCCCGTGCGCGGCGGCTCGTCGCGCCGCAACCCGCGTCGCTGAAGCACCGCGAAGGGCGCGAAGGCGGGGTGAGTCCCCGCCCGCGCCCCTGAAAGCAGCACCCCGCCTCAGCGCTTGAAGGCCAGGGAGAGGGCGAAGTCGCCCGCGGCGTCCGTCCACCACTCGGCCAGCGTGAGTCCCGCGGCCGACAGCTCGGATGCCACCTGCTGCTGGTGGAACTTGCAGCTCACCTCCGTGCGCAACACCTCCCCTTCGGCGAAGTCCACCTGCTTGCGCAGCGTGGACAACCACACCGACTGCGCGCGCCGGGACACCAGGCGCATCTCAATCCAGGCGTTCTTCTCGTCGAAGGGCGCGAAGTGCTCGAAGGCGTCCGGGTCGAAGTTCCCTCCCAGCTCGCGGTTGAGCACCTTGAGCACGTTGCGGTTGAACTCGGCCGTCACGCCCGCGCTGTCGTTGTAGGCGGCGTACAGCCGCTCGCGGTCCTTGATGAGGTCGGTGCCCAGGAGCAGCCCGTCTCCCGGCTGCAGCCCGGCGGAGAGCTGCCTCAGGAAGAGCGCGCGCTGCGCCGGCTTCAGGTTGCCGATGGTGCCGCCCAGAAAGGCCACCAGCCGCCGGCCGCCGTTGGGGAGCTGGCCCAGGTGGCGCTCGAAGTCGCCCACCACCGCGTGCACGGTGATGCCCGGGTACTCGCGCGCCAGGCCCGACGCCGCGCGCCGCAGGAAGGCCTCGCTCACGTCGAAGGGGACGAAGCGCGCCAGCCGGCCCGCCTCCTCCAGCGCGTCCAGGAGCAGGCGCGTCTTCTCGCTGGTGCCGCTGCCCAGCTCGATGAGCGTGTCCGCGCCGCTCAAGCGGGCGATGTCACCGGCGTGGGCCAGCAGGATTTCCCGCTCGCGCCGCGTCGGGTAGTACTCCGGCAGCCGGGTGATGTCGTCGAAGAGCTGGCTGCCACGCTCGTCGTAGAGCCACTTGGGAGACAGCTCCTTGGGCGTGCCGCACAGGCCCTGGAGCGCCTCTTCCCGGAGGGCGCGCTTCGCGTCGCCCGGTTTCACGTAAACGTCCACCTGGACTCCCGGCGTGTGCTGCGCGTCTTCGCCCGGAGTCGCCACCGTCGGTACCGTCGTCACCCGCATCGCCTCACCTCACCTCGCGTTCCGTGCACAGCGGAAGCCGGCGAAAATCTGCCGGCGGTTGGGGAAGTCCCAATTGCGGAAGCCGTTGCGCATTGCGACCGGTGCGCTGGCCCACGCGCCTCCTCGGAGAACCTTGTAGGACTCGCCGAAGAACACCTCGGAGTACTCGGGGTACGGGAAGGCGCTGAAGCCCGCGTACGGGCGGAAGTCGCTCGCGGTCCATTCCCACACGTCGCCCAGCAGTCCCCAGACGCCGTCCTGGCTGACGCCTTGTGGGTAGCTGCCCACCGGCGCCGGGCCCCACGTGCTTCCGTCCAGGTTGGCGCGGGCCCGGGTGGGCGGCGTGTCGCCCCAGGGGTACTCGCGGGGGCGGCCGTCACTGCCGCGCGCGGCCTTCTCCCACTCGGCCTCGGTGGGCAGCCGCTTGCCGGCCCAGCGTGCGTAGGCGTCCGCCTCGTACCAGCACACGTGCTGCACCGGCTCGTCCTTGGGCAGCGGCTCCACCTGGCCGAAGCGCCGCCGCAGCCAGGTGTGGTTGCCCTGGGGAAGCCAGAAGCCCGGGTACTTGAGCCCTTCTGCCTGGATGACCTCCCAGCCCTTGGGGTGCCACCAGCGCGGGTCCTCGTAGCCACCCGCCTCCACGAAGACGAGGTAGTCGCCGTTGGTGACGGGGTGCGCGTCCATCAGGAACGGAGCGACGTGCTGGGAGAACGTGGGCCGCTCGTTGTCGTAGGCCCACGGTGACGTGCTGCCCAGCCGCGCCTCGCCGCCGGGGATGAAGACCTCCGCCTGCGGCACGGCGCCGGGCCGGGGCCGCGGGCGCGCCGAGGGCACGTGGTACTCCGGCGACGTCATGAGCTGCAGCGTGGCGGCCAGCGTCTCCGCGTGCTGCTGTTCGTGCTGCGCCACCATGCCGAAGACGTAGCCGCCCGCCAGCAGCGGCGCGGTGCTGTCCTCGGGGAGCCGGTGCAGGTGCTCGCGCACCGCCTCACGCACGCGCCGCGCGTAGGCGAAGGCGGCCTCGGGTGGCAGCAGCGGCAGCTCGGCGCGCGTGGAGCGCGGGTGCCGGAAGGCGTCATAGATGGCGTCGAACGCCGGGTCGGTGATGGCCGGCGCCCCCAGCGCCCGGAGCAGCCACTGCTCCTCGTAGTTGGCCACGTGCGCCACGTCCCAGATGAGCGGCGACATGAGCGGGGAATGCTGACGGCGCAGCTCGTCCTCGGGCAGCCCGCCGAGCATCGCCAGCACGCGCGCGCGCGCCGTCTCCAGCTCGGTCCAGGCACGGGACTTCCAGGGCGGATGGGCCCCGCCTTCCTCTCGCGGGTGACTCCGTTCCTCGGCCATTTGGAACATCACCCGTCCAAGGTAGGGAGGCGCCCGGCGCGGAGGTAAGCCCCCGCCTCACCGGCGCCCGAGCGGCTCGTGAAGGAGCGCACGTTGCCCGCGCGCCCCCAACGCCTTGTCTCTACGCCGGGCGTGGAGCCTCGTCCTGGGCTCAACCGGGAAATCCTCCAGGAAGGTTGAAGCTCAAACACTATACCCGGCCCTGAGCGGATCCGCTCAGGGCTCGTTGGGGACGCGGGCGAGGCCGAGCAGGGTGAGCGTGCGTGAGCGTTCGTCCCACGCGTACTCCAGCTCCAGCCCGTGCTGCGGCACGACATGCCGCGCCACCAGGCCGTTGGCCGCTTGGGGCTCGCGCAGGGCCGGGTCGCCCAGGCGCTCCAGCACCTGCTGGAGTGCATGGAAGGTCTCCGCCGTCATGCGGCCCACCTCCCGCCACGCTTGGGGTGCGTAATGCACGCGGTGAGGGCCCTGTCGTTGGCGGAGCTGCGGCATATCCCGGTGGTCCTTCGTCCTTTCCGGGATGCTCCGTATGCCAACGGCGTGCCCACCCTCCGTCGCTTGGATTTTCAACAAGCTGGGGCAGGTGCGGGGTGACCCGGGCTGCAGGAGTTACAGGCTGGCGACAGCGGAGGCAGAAGAAAGGACAGGCTCGAAGTCCCGGGAGTCACTGTTTGACGGCCTTTCGGGGCCGCCTGGCCAGGTCCCATCCGGGGGTGCGTGACGCGAATGTCCCGGCAGCGGGGCGCGGCTTGGAAATGCGAGGCCGGCCCGGTGGCCGACCAGGGAGGCGGCGTCGCGGACCTCCGCCGCGTCGTGGCTGCCCGCCTGTGCCGGGCATGCCCAGGTTGAACGCAGGGCCGAGCATGCGGCGGGCCCAGGCAAGGAGGAAGGATGGCTCGGCGGAGGTACACTCCCTGGTCCGCCACCAACGGCCTGCTCTTTGGCATGGCCGCGGGCGTGGTGCTGGCATTGGCGGAGGTGGTGCTGGCGGTGGCGTCGGGGGACAACCCGATGCATCCGGTGCGGATGTCCGCCGGGGTGCTCCTGGGGCCGTCCGCCTTCACGGCCGCGGTCTCCGACAGCACGGCCCTGCTGCTGGGCATGGGCGTCCACCTGATGATTTCGGCGGTGGTGGGGCTCTTCTACTCCGTGCTGGATGCGTTCCTGCCGCCAGACGGGCGCAGCCGCTGGGAGTTCCAGGCCGCGGTGGGGATGCTCTACGGCATCTTCGTGTGGCTGGTGAACTTCCAGTTCATCGGGCGTGGCTCGTATCCGTGGTTCCTGGACGTGCCGCAGTTCCCCCAGATTGTGGTGCACGCCTTCTTCCTGGGACTGCCGCTGGCGTCGCTGTTCACCGCCGCGGAGCGTCGCCGGCTGCTGCTGGATGCGGCGGAGAGCACCCCCGCTCGCTGAGACTCGCGAGCGCTTTGAAAAAACGCGGAAGGTATGGTGAAAGTACCCGACCTTGAGGGTTAGCTGGGCCGGCCCTTCTTCCGTGGACTGATACACGCATGGACACAGAACTGGCGAGCATGCTGGGGGCCGCGTCGAGGGCCGCCCGGGTGCGGATGGGGCTGACGCAGGCGGATGTCGCCGAGCGCATTGGCATGGCGTCGGAGGTATACGGGCGGTTGGAGCGCGGCCACATGCTGCCCAGCGTCCAGAACCTGCGCCGGCTGTGCATGGTGCTGAATGTGCCTCCTCACGAACTGCTGGGCCTGGGCGAGGGCTTCACCGCCCCGCCGCCGGTGAAGGAGAAGGCCGCCGCGAAGAATCGCGAGGAGGACACGCCGGAGATGCGGCGGCTGATGCGCAACCTGCGCAAGCTGACGGCGGTGCAGTTGAAGCTGATGAACCTGATCGCCTCGGCGATGCAGCACAAGAAGAAGTAGCCTACGGCTGGTTCCGCGTGACGAAGGGGAACGTCTGGATGGCGAAGTTCCCCGCCGGGTCATCCATCCACACCTCCACGGTGTGCTCGCCGTCCACCAGCTCGCGCGTGTCCAGCTCCGCCGACCAGGTGCCGTCCGGCTGGAGCGTGGCGGCCCGGATGCCGGAGCCATCCCGCGTGAAGGCCACCCACCGCACGCCGCTCACCGCGTCCGTCACCCGCGCGGTGATGTGAATCACGCCGCTGTACGTCTGCCCCGGCACCGGCAGCAGCAGTGAGGCCACCGGCGCGGCGTCGTCGTAGCGCACCGTGCGCGACAGCGTGGCGCGCATGCCCGTCTCGCTCGTCACGTCGATGGTGAACGCGTTGTCCCCGGGCACCAGGTCCAGCGTCGCCTGCACGCCGCCGCCACCCCGGGGCAGCGTGTACGTCCGCCCCGTGGACAGCGTCACCGTGGTGGCGGACGCGGAGTACACGCCGATGTCGTAGGGCATCGCGTTCCCCGGCTGCGGCCCGACGAGCCACCCATCCGGCAGGCCCGTGGACACCCACGGTGCCTCCGCGTCCACCCACACCGTCAGCATCTGCTCCGTGACGTGGCCTACCGAATCCGTGGCTCGGACCAGGATGAGGTTCTCCCCCGGCCACAGGTCCACCCGGTGCGTCACGTCCCCGCCGCCCGCGGGCACGTCCGTCACCTGCACCCAGTTGGTCTCCACGCGCACCGGCGACCAGTCACGCACCACCATCCGCACATCCACGCTGTAGGAACGCAGGGCCGCGCCGTTGGCCGGTGAGAGGAAGGTGAGCTCCGGCGCGGTGTTGTCCACCATGACCACGGCTTCCTCGCTGGCGATGCCGCCGAACGAGTCGGTGGCCACCAGCCGGATGACGTTGGGCCCGTCCATCAGCGGCAGCACCGTGTCCACGTAGCCGCCGCTGGGGTCGGGGGCCACCGGGTGGCTGACGCCCTGGATGACGAAGGTGGCTGAGTCGATTTCCGCGCCCGCCGCCAGCGGAGTGACGAAGCCGCACACCTCCAGCGTCAGCGCGTCCGTGAAGCCCGGCAGTCCGCACAGCGTCACCGACGGCGCGGGGAAGGGGGACGGGTGCACCTCCACCGCGAACGACGCGGAGCTGCCCAGCCGGTTCTCCCGCGCGGGCGCCAGCGTCACGCCTGAATACACCGCGCGCAGGTCCCGGACGCCCACCTCGCTCCAGGTGGAGGCGCGCGGACGCCACACGAAGGAGTAGACGCCGTCCCCGTCCGCGTCGTTGTCCGCGCCCACCGTGACACCCGCCACGGAGAACGTCACCACGCCCATGCCGGGGCCTCGTGCCTCCCAGCCGCGGTCATCCACCACGCGCGCGGACAGGGTGTTGTTCAGCGCCACCGTGAGCTGTCCGTCCACGGGCGAAAGCAGCGTGGTGGTGGTGGGCACGCCGTCGGTGGGCGGCGGCGGGTTGGTGTAGGTGGTGACGCGCACCGAGCCCTTCACTCCCTCCGCTTCCTGGGAGGCCGCCACCACCATGACGTCCGAGGTGAGCGACGGCTCCAGCCCCTCCGGCGCGGTGATGGTGAGCGTGAGGGTGGCCTCGGTGTCCGGTGCCAGCTCCAGCGTGGTGCGGCTCAGCGTCGCCGTCCAACCGGTGAGCCCGCCCTGGGTGCTCAGCCGGTAGCTGTCCGTCCGGTAGCCGTGGTTGCGCACCGTGACGGGGTAGGTGACGGACTGGATGCGTGGCAAATCATGCTCGAAGGGCCGGCGCGACCCGCCGCTCACAGTGACGCCCACGCTGTAGTCGCCGAAGCACGCCAGCCCCAGCGAGGCGAAGGTGGTGGGGATGTCCGGATAGCGCGTGTCCGCGCCCCAGCTCCCGTTCACCGCCTGCCGCGCCTTGAGCCACTCCAGCGCTTCTGACATGCGCCCGTCCGCGCCGGGCTTCCGGCCCGCGAGGCACAGCGCGTACAGGGAGATGCCGGTGGCGAACTCGTCCGGCACGTCGCCTTCCAGCGAGCCCCAGCCCGGTGCGCCTCCGCCCGCGCGCGTGGACAGAAGCCGCGTGGCCATGGTGTCCAGGGCCTGGGTGTTCACCGCGTTGGCGCCGGGGCCGGCGGCCTTGAGTCCCACCATGGCCCACGCCACCTGGTGCGTGTAGCGCTGGCCGTCGGTGGCCGGGCCGTCCGTCCAGTCATTCATGTGCGCGCGCACGTAGTCGGCCGCTCGGTCCAGCGCGGCCTGGTACTGCGAGGCCTTGGCCGGGTCCACGCGCTGCCGGGCCTGGGCAATGGCCGTCATCATCCGCGCGGTGACGCCGACGTGGCCGTAGCCCACCGGGTAGAAGGGGAAGTCCTCGCGCCAGCGGCCGGTGGCCTCCTGCCGCGTCAGCGCCCAGTCCGCGGCGAGCACCAACGCGTCCGAGTACCGCGTGCCCAGGTGTGCGTCGTAGCCCGCGAGCCCGAAGGCGGAGTAGCTCGTCTTCGCGTTGGGATAGAAGATGCCCTCGTGGAACCACGAGCCGTCCGCGCGTTGTTCGGAGACGAGCCGCCCGGCGATGAACTCCAGGTTCTCCCGGTTGGTGCGCCCGTTGTACGTGAGCGCGTCCAGGTCGTAGCCGGTGGTGCGCGCGTTCGCGAGGCCGAACATCGCCGCGCCGTGGCGGTGACACGACGTGCAGCCGAAACGCACCGACCAGTTCGCCGCGTCCGCGCTGAGGTAGTTGATGGCGCGCTGCGCGGACTCGGCGTTGGTGGCCGCGCGTGCGGGCCCGGCGAGCAGCAGGCCCGTCAGCGCGACGAGGAAGAACGTGACGCGCGCGAGCGCGGCGCGCGGCAAGGCAGGAGAAGCGGCGTGTGAGGGCATGGGGGGCTCGCTCGAAGGATACCGCTCTGGGTATTCATGCAAGCAAAGCGCCCGAGGAAGTGAGCGCATGCCTGTCGTGGAGGCATGACAGCCATCATCTTCACGTGAGGGTCGCGCCCCACCCCGAGGCCACTTCGCCCCGAGGCAATCGAGACACATGCGCAATCCATGTTCATCGCGCTGACGCGCCGCGTGTGCGGCTCCCGCGCGATTGACATGACACGCCAGACATTCGCTGGATGCCGTGCTGGCGGTGAATCACACGCATTCACGCGACAGGCATTGCCTGGCGTCATCGCGGTGCTTCGTCGGGGCGGCGCGCGTCGCCTGGGGGCGGTGCTTCGTTTCCAGGGACGGGCGTTTCCGGCGGCAGTTGTGGCAAGGGCCAGCCTTCGAACAGGGGCCACGCGCGGTACATGGCCCGGCGCTCTTCGGGGGTGAGGGGGCGGGCCATGTACCGC
>NZ_SRLV01000112.1:0-22840 GCF_006518205.1 Myxococcus sp. CA005
CCCCCCAGGCCCCCCACCGAAAACCTGCGCGGCTTCGTCTACCTCCCCCTCGCCATGGAGGACCTGATGAGCGAGCTGCGCTTCATCGGCTTCCAGGAGACCATCGACCTGGAGGTGTACGACGGGACGGAGGTCCGCGACGACGCGCTCCTCTACGCGTCCAGCCTCCCGGCATCGGCGGGTGCCCCCGTCTTCCAGCAGGACGTGAAGATACCCGTGGCCGGCCAGACCTGGACGCTGCGGTTCAACGCGCGCCAGGCCTTCATCGCCGCCAGCACCACCGGGCAGCATGGCACCGTCGTGGGCGCCGGGCTGCTGGTGACGCTGCTGCTGTTCTTCATCACCCGCTCGCAGGTCCGCGCCCGGACCTCGGCCGAGGCCGCCAACACGGAGCAACAGCGGCTGACCGGCGAGGCCCGCGACGCCGTCCAGGTGCGCGACGACTTCCTCAGCATCGCCGCGCACGAGCTGCGCACGCCCCTCACCAATCTCAAGCTGCAGCTCCAGTTGCTGTACCGCCAGCTTCGCCGCGAGGAGGCCCTGGACGTGGAGAAGCTCGCGCAGCGGGTGCTGTCCTGCGAGCGACAGACCTCGCGCCTGGCGACCCTGGTGGACAGCCTGCTCGACGTGTCCCGGCTGGCGCGCGGCCGCATGGAGCTGAACCTGGAGCCCGTGGACCTGGACGAGTTGGTGCGCGAGGCCGTCCGCCGCTTCGAGACGGAAGCCAGGACAGCGGGGGTCCAGGTGACGGTGGACTCGCCGGCCCCCGTGACGGGCCAGTGGGACCGGATGCGGCTGGAGCAGGTGCTCACCAACCTGCTGTCCAACGCGCTCAAATACGGCCACGGAGCCCCCGTGGACGTGCGCGTGCGCTCGGACGAAACACAGGCGATGGTGGAGGTGGAGGACCGCGGCATCGGCCTTCCGCCGGAGGACGCGCAGCGCATCTTCGGCCGCTTCGAACGCGCCGTCTCCAGCCGCCACTATGGCGGGCTGGGCCTGGGCCTCTTCATCACCCGCCAGCTCGTGGAGGCACTGGGAGGCCACATCAGCGTGGCCAGCACCCCGGGCCAGGGCGCCACGTTCACCGTCGCGCTGCCCTTGAGCGGCCCACGTGCCGAGGCTTGACGCTCCCTGCCTGGCGGGGAAGTACGGCAAAGCCCTTCAATGACAGACAGGAGGAATCCGGGACGCGCGCAACGTGCTCAACTGCCACAGACACCGCCGCTGAGCCTCGCGGGCCTCCCGCCTGCTTCTCGACTTGGAACCCCACGGAGTCAACGTCGCGACGGAGGCCTACGGCGCGGTGGTGCACCGGGCGTCGGCCGACGCGGCGTCCTCATCACCGAGGCCAGCCAGAACCGCGATGAGGCGGAGCCTGGAGACGAGCGGTTCTTTTCCTCCGGGCTGGAGGCCCATGAGCTCGGAGCTACCACGCCCGCCGTGACGACCGAGCCCTGACGCCCCCTATCGGGTCAGCGCGCGAGCCATCGTGACGAGCGCCTCCAGCTTCACATCGTCCAGCTCACGCGCCAGCGTCACCAGCCGGCGCAGCAGCGGCGGTTCCTTCTCCAGCTCACGCCGCTCGTCCTTGCCGGGCCGGGCCAGCCCCAGCAATTCATCCGTGGAGATGCGGAGGACCATGCTGAGGCGGCGCAGCATGCCCGCGCTGGGGACCATCTTTCCGCGCTCCACTCGGCTGTAGACCATGGGGTGCATGTCCACCAAGGCCGCCACCTCCACCTGGGTCAACCCCAGGCGCGCACGCGCCTCACGCGCCGCCTTTCCCACCATCATGCCCAGTTGTTCGTCCATACGCGGGAGAACGTAGCGCATCCGGAGGGGGTGGCTGGGGAGGAAGCCACGGCCCGTCCCATTGCTGGCCGTGTCCCCCTTGCTGCCGAAGCGGGCGCCGGCGATGGCGACGGGATGCCCGTTGATGGTGACTGTCTTCGAATACCCCTCCGGGGAGTCGCCGCTCTCACGGCCTCTCGCAACCCCTCCGCTGCGCCGACCGCGTGACGACGCTCTTCAGCCCCTTAGCTCATGACGCCAATCATGCAGCCCCTGGAGCATGTATGTGTTTCACCATTCATACCAAGCACGGCATTTCGATCAAATGAGCTGTCTAATAGGTGGTCCCAGAGGTTCTCAATCCAGGTGAGCGTCTCGGAGGTGTACTTCGGCAGCCGGAAGGCGCGGACGTAGGGGAGCGCCGCCTCAAGAGCAGTCCGGGCGAGGCGGATGGGCTGGCCGCGTCGGACGTGGGCAAGATCGAGTTCCACGACCACCACGCCTTCGTCGCGGTCTCCAAGCGCGTCGCGAAGATGGCCCTTCAGCGATTGAGAGAGGAGTGCATCAAGGGGCGCAAAACACCGCATCGAGCGCGTGCGGTAGTCGCCTCCCCTTCCAGATTCTCAAAGTGTGAAATCATCCAAGTGGTGAGTATCGCGTGAATTAACTCACTGTATGCGCGGTCCCAGGGGGGCTGACGGCGCTCGCGGGTGCTCGTCGGCATTTTCGCGCTGTTGGGGCCGCGAGTTCAGGGCCGCAGCTCGCGAGAGCAAATCCTCGAATCAAAGGACTCATCCTGTGAATACGTCGTTCATTCGTTGGCCGTGCGCGCTTGCTGGACTCTCCCTCGGGGCGCTTCTCGTTGCTTGTGGAGGTGACTCGGAGCCGTCCAATCCGAACGGAGATGGAGATGGAAATGGAGAGGAGGGGCCTGTCACGGAGACGATTGTGAATGGCAGGCCCGCGAGCGAGTACTACGCACAGTTCGCCTATGAGAAATACGCTGGCGCCCCGGGTGGCGCGGCTGCGTTCCCCGCCCAGCAGGATGGCATCAACCTGTTCGCCGCGACCGCCTATCTGAAGCAGGACAAGAGCTTCATCCTCTACTACGCCGAGGGCGCGGGGACCGTGCGTTCGAATGGCTACAGCGCCGAGATTCCTACCTCCCGCATGTTCAAACGCACTGGCACCTGGAGTGTCAGTGGAGGCTCGTTGAAGCTCGGCGACCTGATGACCTGCCAAGGCCTTATGGTGAACGGCAACGACGCGCTTCGCTGCACGCTGGACCGGACCATTGGCTATTCGGAGGCGGTGGGGAAGAGCGCGACGTTCACGCGCTCGACCAACACGTCGCCGAATGACAGACAGTGGGCCGACTACAAGTGAAGCCTGGGCTCCCTGCGAGCTCATGACGGGAACTCCATTTCAGTTTCATGACAACACCAGCAGCTCATCCATGATGTCCGGATGAGCCATGGGAGCGGATGGCGCCCCTGCTTCCGCGCAGGCTTCCACATCGCAAGGGCGGTCGGCCTTGGACGGATGACCGGGCGGCGCTACGCGGCATCCTCTTCGTGCTGGCCACGGCCGCCCAGGGCACCCGCCCGTGGGCGGCCGTGGCCGACGTCTTTCGGCCCGGACTGGGGAGTGCAAGTCGACGGACGCGGGCGCGAAGCCGTCGCTCGTCTCCTGGGAGAATGAGCGACCGTTCTCCCAGCCCCCACCCGCACGCGGGAGCCTCCGTCCAGGCAGGGGCACAGCGAGCACCTGTCGTGTTCCCCCCGAACCATGGGCCCCTCCTCCTGCCTCCACTGAGGACTGGTGGACACCGCGACCGCGGGCCGACATCAATGTTCGACAGTGGCCACGCCCACGTCTTATGTCCCAGGACATGACCCCCGCACCCACGGAGGTGCTGCTGTTCACCCTGAACGGCCAGCGCTACGGACTGCCCGCACCCGACGTGCGCGAGTTGGTACGCGCTGCGCGCCTGACGCCGCTCCCTCGCGCGCCCGCCGTGGTGGAGGGCCTGCTGGACCTTCGGGGGGAGCTGCTGCCGGTGCTGGACCTGCGCCTGCGCTTCCGCCACCCGCCCCGCCCGCTGTCCCCCATGGATCACTTCATCGTGGCCTCCGCGGGCGACCGCTGCGTCGTGCTGCGCGTGGACCGGGCCGAGGGCCTGCGCGTCCTCACACCGGATGAGTGGGACGCCACGCCGCGCCAGCTTCCGGGCGTGGGCTATGTGGCGGGCGCCGTGAAGCTGAAGGACGGGCTCGTCCTGGTCCATGACCTGCGCACCTTCCTGTCCGAGGCCGAGGCCCTGGAGCTGGATGCCGCCCTGGCCGCGCCGCAGGAGCCGGAGCCCGCGTGAATTGGGGCCCCTGGAGCCACCCGGGTTATGCGGCGGTGCTCGCGCTCGTGGAAGAGCGCGCCGGGCTGGTGCCGCCCAGTTGCCCCGCGTCCGCCGAGGAAGGCATCGCCCGCGCCATGGAGCGGGCCGGGCTGAAGGACTTCGACGCCTACCGCGTGCGGCTCGCGGAAGAGCCCTCCGCGCTGGATGACCTGCTCATCGAGCTCACCGTCGGGGAGACGTATTTCTTCCGCACGCCCGAGCACTTCGAACACCTGCGGAGCGTCGTGCTCCCGGAGCTGCGCGAGCGCCATGGCCCGGACCACACCGCGCGGATGTGGAGCGCCGCGTGTTCGTCCGGCGAGGAGCCCTACTCCATCGCCGCGCTGCTGCTGGGCGAAGGCTGGGACGAGCACATGGCCGTGCACGCCACGGACGTGTCGCGCGGCGCGCTCGCCCGGGCCCGGAAGGCCCACTACGGCGACTGGTCCCTGCGCGGCGGCTGGGCGGACCGGATGCGCGCCCACCTGCGCGCCGAGGGACGCCGGTACGTGCTGTCACCCGAGGTGCGGAAGCGCGTGCGCTTCAGCTACCTCAACCTCGCGCTCGACACCTGGCCGTCGGCGGACAGCGGCATCTGGAAGCTGGACGTCATCTTCTGCCGCAACGTCCTCATCTATTTCAACCGGCCCACCATCGAAGCCGTCGCGCGCCGGCTCCATGACGCGCTGGATGAGGGCGGCTACCTCTTCACCGGCCCGTCGGACCCGCCGCTCGGTGGGCTGGCGCCGCTGGAGTCCATCCTCACCGAATGGGGCGTGCTGTACCGCCGGCCCCTGCCCGGAGCCACCCTCTCCCTGCCCGTTCCGGCCGCGTGGAGCCCGTCCTCCACCGGCGTACCCGGTACCGCGACGGGCACCACGTCCCTGGGCACCACCGCGCCGGGCCTGCCCTCCGGCTCCGAATCCTCCACGCGGACCGCGCTCCCGGGCGCATCCGCTCCGAGCCATCCAGGCGGCTCCGCAGCCAGAACGACGACACCCGCCTGGAGTCCCCCCGGCGCGGGCGGGACCTCCGCCCAGGCGGAAGGAACGCGCGCGGCGGGCCAGCCCCAGGCCAGCGCGGGGTCCGTCCTCGGGAACACAGCGGGCACCGGTGCCCCCGCCTCGCGAAGCGGCGCCCTCCCCAGGGCCGAGACACCGACACACGCCCCCAGCGCGGCGGCCATGCACGCGGCCCGGCAGGCCCTGGCGCGGGGCCACTGGCGCGAGGCGGCCCAGCACTTGGGAGCATTGGACTCAGACGCGGACACCGCCGCCCTCGCGGTGCGCGCGCTGGCGAACCTGGACGCCGCCGCCGCCGTCTATGCCTGCACCGAAGCGGCCACCCGGCACCCCTTGGTGGCGGGGCTGCGCTACCTGGAGTCCCTGCTGCTGCTGGGCCAGGGGCGCGCGGCGGACGCGGAGCGCGCTGTCCGGCAGGCGCTGTACCTGGAGCCCACACTCGTCGTGGCGTGGCTCATCCTCGGGCGCGTGCTACGGAGGCACGGCGACACGTCCGGTGCCCTGAAGGCCTGGCGCGAGGCGGAGCAACTGTGCAACGCCCTGCCTCCGGACGCGCCCGTGCCCCACGCGGACGGCGAGAACGCCAGCAGACTGGCGGAGGTGGCGCGCGGAGAGCGGTCACGCATGGAGGCAGCCCTGGCTGCCGGTGAGGAGCTGAGCTGATGCCGGACGTCGACTGGGAAGCCACGCGCGCGAGGCTGGCGCGGCTGGCCGACCTGGTGAAGGAACAGGGCACCTTGTCGCCCGAGGAGGCCACGGCGCTGCTGGAGGCCCGCGCCCGGGCACTCTCGCGCGAGCCCCGTCCCCAGGTCGACCCCGGCACCTTGCGCGAGGTGGTCCGCTTCAAGGCCGCCGGCCAGCGCTATGCCCTGGAGTCCCGCTTCGTGCTGGAGGTGGTTCGCGCGCCGGAGTTGGTGACGCTGCCGGGCGCGCCCCCCGCGCTGCGCGGCCTCACCCTGATGCATGGCGAAGTGCTTCCCGTGGTGGAGCTGGCGCCGCTCTTCGGACGCGCGCCTTCGGACGCCGCGGGCCCGGTGCTCGTGGTGGGCGTGGGACGGGCGGAGCTGGGCGTGCGCACCGAGGAAGTGGAGGAAGTCACCGTGCTGGCGGGCAGTGAGCTGCTGGCGCCGCCCACCTCCCTGAACGACGACGCCGGACACCTCGTGTCCGCGGCCGACAGGGAAGGCACCCTGGTACTGGAGGGAGAGGCGCTGCTGGGTGACAGTCGCCTCATGTTCGATATGTCCGGCGAAGGAGCAGCATGAGCATCGGGAACCGCATCGCACTCGGATTCGGACTGTCGCTACTGATGTTGCTCATCGTGGCGGGTGTGTCCTTCCAGGGCGCCAATCAGCTCACGACGAGCACGGCGGGCCTGCTGACAGCCCATGAGAACTTCCGCATCATCCGCGAGGTCCGCGCGCTGCTGATGGACGCCGAGTCCGGCCAGCGTGGCTTCATCCTCACGGGGGATGAGTCCTACCTGGTGCCCTACCGGGAAGCGGCGGTGGCGCTCCAGAATGACCTGTCCCGCCTGCGCGACGCCATGGCGGACCACCCCAACCAGCGGGCGCGCCTGAACCGGCTGGAGCCCATCGTCACCCAGCGGGTGAACCGGCTGGAGGAAGGCATCCGCCTGCGCCGCCAGGAGGGCCTGGAAGCTGGAGCGAAGTTCATCCAGGCCGGCCAGGGCCGGGAGGTCATGCTCCAGGTCAAGCAGATCATCGACGAGATGCTGGTGGCGGAGCAGGAGCGCTGGGACGAGCACGCCACCGCCGCCCGGGACATGGCCCAGCGCATCCTCTGGGTGCTGGGCATCGGCACGCTGCTGGGCGTGGTCATCGTCGGCGGAGGCAGCTACATCATCACCCGCGGCATCACCACGCCGCTGCGCGCGCTCATGGTGGGCGCCGAACAACTGGGGCGCGGGAAGCTGGAGCACCGCATCGACGTGAAGGGCCAGGACGAGACGGCCCAACTGGCGCGCGCGTTCAACGACATGGCGGAGAAGCGCCAGCAGAACGAGGTCCAGTTGGAGAAGGAATCCGAGCAGCGCGAGCACACGCTCCGCACCGTGGCGGAGTTCGTCAACCAGCTCGCAGGCGCCAGCGCGGAAATCCTCTCCAGCACCACCGAGCAGGTGGCCGGCGCCCAGGAGCAGGGCAGCGCGGTGACGGAGACGGTGAGCACCATCGAGGAAATCACCAAGACGTCCGAGGAGGCCGCGGGCCGCGCCCGCGCGGTGAGCGACTCCGCCCGCCACGCCGAGGACGTGGGCCGCAGCGGCCGCCGCGCCGTGGAGGAGGCCGTGGGCGCCATGGGCGCGGTGCGTGAGCAGGTGGAGTCCATCGCCTCGCGCATCCTCGCCCTGGCCGAGCAGGCCCAGGCCATTGGCGACATCATCACCACCGTCAACGACATCTCCGAGCAGACGCACATGCTGGCGCTCAATGCCTCCATCGAAGCCAGCCGCGCCGGCGAGCACGGCCGCGGCTTCGCGGTGGTGGCCTCCGAGGTGAAGGCCCTGGCGGACCAGTCCAAGAAGGCCACCGGCCAGGTGCGCCAGATTCTGGGGCAAATCCAGAAGGCCACCCACGGCGCGGTGATGACCACCGAGGAAGGCACCAAGAGCGTGGCCACCGCCACCCGCGTGGTGTCCGAGGCGGGCGCCAACATCCAGACGCTGTCGGACCTGCTGGCCCAGGCCTCGCTGACGGCGGCGCAGATTGCCGCCTCCGCCAACCAGCAGGCCACCGGCATCGGCCAGATTCGTCAGGCCATGCATGACGTGAATCAGGCCACGCAGCAGGCCCTCATCTCATCGCGGCAGACCGAACGCGCCATGCAGGACCTCAACGGCATGGGCCAGAAGCTCAAGGGGCTGCTCGGAGAGTACGGGCGCTGATGGACCGCGACCGGTTGGCCCAAGCGCTGCTGGCCACGTTCCTCGAGGAGCTCGAGGGCCACGTCGTCTCGCTCAACCGCGAGCTGCTGGCCCTGGAACGAGAGACCGCGCCCGCGCGCATGGCGGAGCTCGTGGCGTCCCTGCTGCGCACGCTGCACAGCGTGAAGGGTGCGGCGCGCGCGGCCAGCGCCACGCGGGTGGAGACGGCCTGCCACCGCATGGAGGAGTTGCTGGAGCAGGTGCGGGACGCGGGCGCCGGCACGCCCGACGTGTACGAGCTGTGCTTCACCACCGTGGACGCGCTCGACGACGCGGGCCGGCGCCTGGCCGCGCGGGAGGACCTGGCGGGCTCGCCCCTGGAGAGCCTGCTGCCCCAGTTGGAGCGCGCCGCCGGACGCCGGGCCGGCGCGCCCGCACCCACGAGCGCCGCGCCGCCACCGTCGCCTCCGCCCATGCTGACGGACGCGGTGCCGTCCCCCCCCGCCGCCGCGGCCAGCGTGGAGCCGCATCCAAGCGGCGGCGCGTCTGCCGGAGCCGAAGCGCTGCCCGTGCGCGTCTCCGCGCAGAAGCTGGACGCGCTGCTGGCACGCAGCGGTGAGCTGCGCGTGGCGACGCTCCGGCTGGAAGGCCGCGCGGACGCGCTGGAGTCGGTGCGAGAGGCGCTGGCGCAGGCCCGCGAGGCGGTGCTCGGCACGCCCGGCGAACAGGCGCTGCTGCGCGCGGAGACGGAGCTGGCGCGGGTGACGCTGGAGCTGGCGGCGGACCGCCGGACACTGGGCGGCGTGGCCACGGGCCTGGACGACGAGGTCCGCCGCGCGCGCACCCTGTCCTTCGAGGAAGGCTGCGAGGGCCTGGAGCGCGCCGCGCGCGACGTGGCGCGCAGCCTGGGCCGGCAGGTGCGGCTGGAGATTCATGGCGGCGCATTGGAGCTGGACCGCTCGCTGCTACAGGGGCTGCGCGAGCCGCTGCTGCACCTGGTGCGCAACGCGGTGGCGCACGGCCTGGAGGGCCCCGAGGAACGCCAGCGACTGGGCAAGCCCGCCGAGGGACGCCTCCTCCTCACCGCGCGACTCAAGGGCAGCCGCGTCGAGGTGACGGTGGATGACGACGGGCGCGGCCTGGACCTGGGGGCGCTGCGGGAGCAGGCGCGCGCCCGGGGCCTGCGAGTGCCTGAAAGTGACGAGGAGGCCGCGCGGCTGGTGTTCCTGGCCGGCCTGTCCACCGCGACGAAGGTGACCCAGGTGGCTGGCCGTGGCGTGGGCCTGGACGTGGTGCGCATGCACGTGGAGGGGCTGCGCGGCAGCGTGGAGGTGACGACCCAGCAAGGCCAGGGCACCCGCTTCATCCTGGACGTCCCCCTCACGCTGAGCACGCTGCGGGTGCTGCTGGTATCGGCGGGCGGGCAGACGCTGGCGCTGGCCAGTGAGAGCGTGGCGAGGCTGGTGCGCCTGGCGCCCGACGAGGTGCGCGACGTGGAGGGCCGCCCCGCGTGGGCCTCCGGTGACGCGCTGGTGCCGTTGGCCTCGCTGGCGGAGGTGCTGGGGCTGCCGCCCGGCCCGCCTCGCGCGCGCCGGGGCGCGGTGGTGCTGGCCGCGGGCAGCGCGCGCGCCGTGGTGGTGGTGGATGAAGTGCTCGCCGAACAGGAGGCGCTGGTGCGCTCCCTGGGCCACCGCGTGCGCCGGGCCCGGCACGTGTCCGCGGCGGCGGTGCTGCCGGACGGACGGCTGTCGCTTCTGCTCAACCCCGTGTCCCTGGTCCGCGCGGCGGGTGGCCGCCCCGCGGCCTCGCTCTTCCCCGCCCCCGCCACCCAGCGGACGCGGCGGCGAGTGGTGCTGGCGGACGACTCGCCCACCACGCGCGCGCTGGAGCAGAGCATCCTGGAGAGCGCGGGCTATGAAGTGGTGGCCTGCGTGGACGGCGCGGACGCCTGGGAGCGGCTCCAGTCGGGCGGCGCGGACGCGCTGGTGCTGGACGTGGAGATGCCGCGCATGGACGGCTTCGCCCTCACCGAGGCGGTGCGGGCCTCGCCGCGCTTCTCCCGGTTGCCGGTGGTGCTCGTCACCGCCCGTGGCAAGCCAGAGGACAAGGCGCGCGGCCTGCAAGCTGGCGCGAGTGCCTATCTGGTGAAGAGCGCGTTCGACCCGACGAGCCTGCTGGAGACGCTGAGACGACTGCTATGAAGAACGACCCGTTGCGCATCCTGGTGGCCGAGGACTCGCCCACCGCCCGACGCCTGCTGGTGGAAATCGTCCGCGCCGACCCCGCCCTGACGGTGGTGGGCGAGGCCAGGGACGGTGTGGAAGCGGTGGAGCTGGCCCAGCGCCTGCGGCCCAGCCTGGTGACCATGGACATCCAGATGCCCCGGATGGACGGCCTGGAGGCCACCCGCCGCATCATGACGGAGGTGCCCACGCCGGTGGTGGTGGTGTCCACCCTGGTGGAGCGCGACATCCAGACGTCCATGGCCGCGCTGCGCGCCGGCGCGCTCGCGGTGCTCCAGAAGCCCCTGGGCCCGGAGTCCCCGGACTTCGACGCGGACAGCCGCCGCCTGCGCGACACCCTCAAGGCCATGGCCGAGGTGAAGGTGGTGCGCCGCTGGCCGGACCGCACCGCGCCCCCCGCGCCCGTGCCCACCCCGCCCGCGCCGCCCGTGTCGCCCACGCGCCCCGGCGTGGTGGCCCTGGCCGCCTCCACGGGCGGTCCCGCGGCGCTCTTCCGCCTCCTGTCCGAGCTGCCCGCCAGCTTCCCCGTCCCCCTGCTGGTGGTGCAGCACATCGCCATTGGCTTCAGCGAGGGCCTGGCGCAGTGGCTGCGCACCGCGGGGCCCTTGCCCGTGAAGGTGGCGGAGGATGGCGAGCCCCTGCTCCCCGGGCATGTGTATCTGGCGCCGGATGATCGCCACCTGGGCGTGCGAGGCGAAGGCCGGGCGGAGGTCTCCCGGGCCGCGCCGGTGAATGGCTTCCGGCCGTCCGCGACGTGGATGTTCCGCTCGGTGGCTCGCGCCTACGGGCCCGCGTCGCTCGCCGTCATCCTCACCGGCATGGGCCAGGACGGACTGGAAGGCGTGCGCGAACTCCACGGCGCCGGAGGCCGCATCCTGGCCCAGGACGAGCAGTCCTCCGTCGTCTACGGCATGCCCGGCGTGGTGGTGGGCGCCAACCTGGCCCACGAAGTCGTCGCCCTGCCCGACCTGGCGAGCCGGCTCACCTCGGCTTTCCGCGGTAGCGGGGGAGTCTGAGTTACACGCGGCAGAACATTGGATTTTAAAACATCCACAGGATTCTCCCGGTGCCGGGATGGTCCGGCGCCCGGGCGGTGTCATGATGGGGGCCCCTTCCAGCCAGTCCCCATTCATGGCAGCTCGACTCCCCGCATCCCTCGCCACTGTCTTCGCCGCGCTCCCCGACCCGTCCTACGTCCTGGATGATACGGGGCGGGTCCTGGTGTGCAGCCAGGCGGGCGCGAGGACGGTGGGTCGGCTCCCCGAGGAGTTGGTGGGCAGGCACTGGGGGGAGCTGGGCTTCCCGCCCGAGGAGTTGGCGCGGCTGGAGACGGCGCGCGCGCGGGTGATGCTCATCCAAGACACCTGCGAACTGGAAGCGCCCTGGGCCACGCAGACGGGCCTCCGGCGTCACGCGCTGATGCTCAGTCCGCTGCCCTCGGAGGATGGGGGGCCGTGCTGCGTACTGGTGACGGCGCGCCCCCTCACCGACGCGGAGGCCGTGTTCTCCCGCGCCATGGAGCTGGAACTGGCCGCGCGGGCGGAGGTGGAGCAGGCCGAGCGCCGCCGCTCCTTCCTCTACCAGGCGATGACGACGCTCTTCACCCACCCGCCGGACCCGCAGGGCATGTACACGCTGCTGGCGCACCTGGCGGTGCCCGACGTGGCGGACTGGTGCCTGGTGGACGCGCTGGAGCAGGGCCCCTGGGTGACGCGCGTGGCGGCGGCGTGCCTGGACCCGACGCAGCAGGAGCGCTCGGGCGCGCTGCCCACCCGCACCGAGCTGCGGGACGACGCCGCCGTGGGCCTCTTGCGCGTGCTGCGCACCGGAGAGCCGGAGCTGGTGCCGGCGGTGACGGACTCCCTGCTGCGCGCCGCCGCGGCGGAGCCCGCGCACCCCGCGCTGCTGCGGCTGCTCCAGGCGCGCTCGTACATGATTGTGCCCCTGCGCGCGCGAGGTCACACGCTGGGCGCCGTCACCTTCGTGTCCTCGGGCTCCGGGCGGCGCTACGGCCCGGACGACCTGGCGCTGGCGGAGGACCTGTGCCTGCGCGCCAGCCTCGCCATCGACAACGCGCGGCTGGTGGGTGAGTCCCGGCGCGCGGCGCGGGCCCGCGAGGATTTGCTGGCCGTGGTGTCGCACGACTTGAAGAACCCGCTGGGCGTGGTGCAGTTGGGCGCGGCGCTGCTGCTGCGCGGCGCGGGGGCGAAGCCGGGCGGCGAAAGCGTGGCCAAGCAGGCCACCCGCATCCAGGACGCCACCGAGCGCATGTCCCGCCTCATCTCCGACCTGCTCGACTGGGGCCGGCTGGAGGCGGGCGGCCTGCCGCTGGAGTGGGGCGAACACGGCGTGGTGGGGCTGCTCACCGAGGCGCTGGACTCCATCCGCCCGCTGGCGGAGGCCAAGCGCCTGCGCCTGTCCGTGGAGTTCCCCGCCGCGGGCGTGCGCGTGCGCTGCGACAAGGTGCGGGTGCTCCAGGTGCTGGGCAACCTGCTGGGCAACGCGGTGAAGTTCACCACCGCGGGGGGCGACCTGATGCTGGGCGCCCGGGCGCGCGGCGGTGAGGTGTCCGTCCACGTGCGCGACACCGGCTCCGGCATCACTCCGGACGCGCTGCCCCACATCTTCGACCGCTACTGGCAGGCCCGCGACGCGGCCAGCCGCGGCACCGGACTGGGCCTGGCCATCGCCAAGGGGCTCGTCGAAGCCCACGGCGGTGGCATCCAGGCGGAGAGCACCCTGGGCGAAGGCAGTGTGTTCACCTTCACCCTGCCCTCCGCGGGTGCCTCGGCGTCCCACGCTGTACACCCGCCGCTCGCACGCAGGGCCACGGACGCCTGAGACCGCGGGGCCCCCCGCGCCCGCGCCGAATTGCCGCCCCCGGACGTCCGTGCAAGGAAGCCGCATGTCCTTCCTGCAGCAGGCGCTCGTGTTCCTCGCGGCGGCGGTGCTGGCGGTTCCTCTCTCGCGGCGGCTCGGACTGGGCTCCGTGCTGGGCTACCTGGCGGCGGGCGCGGTCATCGGCCCCTGGGGACTGAAGCTCATCAGCGACGTGGAGCACATCTTCCACGTGGCGGAGCTGGGCGTGGTGCTGCTGCTGTTCGTCATCGGACTGGAGCTGCAGCCCAGCCGGCTGTGGGCGCTGCGCCGCTCCGTCTTCGGCCTGGGCGGCGCGCAGGTGCTGTTCACCGGCGCGCTGCTGGCCAGCGTGGGCCTGCTGTGCAGCCTGACGTGGGGCGCGGCCATCGTCACGGGCTTTGGCCTGTCGCTGTCCTCCACCGCCTTCGCGCTGCAACTGCTGGCCGAGCGCAACCGGCTCACCACGCCGTATGGCCAACTGGCCTTCGGCATCCTCCTCTTCCAGGACCTGGCCGTGGTGCCGCTGCTGGCCCTGCTGCCGCTGCTGGGAGACGGCGGCGCGCCCTCCCCGGGGCCGGTGTGGCTCCTGCTCCTGAAGGACGTGGGCGTGCTGCTGGCGGTGGTGCTGAGCGGCCGCTACCTGGTGCGCCCGGTGTTCCGCGCCGTGGCCGCCACCCACAGCCAGGAGCTGTTCACCGCCACCGCGCTGCTGCTGGTGGTGGGCACCGCGTCGGTGGTCAACGCAGTGGGCTTGTCCATGGCGCTGGGGGCCTTCCTCGCGGGCGTGCTGTTGGCGGACTCCGAGTACCGCCACGAGCTGGAAGCGGACCTGGCGCCCTTCAAGGGACTGCTGATGGGCCTGTTCTTCATCAGCGTGGGCATGTCGGTGAATCTGAGCCTCATCCTCCAGAAGCCGCTGCTCGTCTTCGGACTGGTGCTGGGGCTGGTGGCCCTCAAGGGCGCGGTGCTCTACGGGCTGGGGCGGATGGCCCTGGGGCGGCGTGAGCCGGCGCTCGACCTGGCCGTCGTCATCTCCCAGGGCGGTGAGTTCGCCTTCGTGCTCTTCTCGCTCGCCACCGCCCAGCACGTCATGGAGCGCTCGCTGTCGGAGCTGCTCGTGGTGGTGGTGGGCCTGTCCATGGCCACCACGCCGGTGCTGTATGCTGCTCACGAGCGCTGGGTGCGCCCGCGCTTCAAGCCGAAGGCCTCGGGGCGCGAGTTCGACGTGGCGCCCACGGAGGATAACCCCGTCATCATCGCCGGCTTCGGCCGCGTGGGGCAGGTGGTGGGCCGCCTGCTGCGCGCCAAGCGCATCGGCTTCACCGCGATTGACGCCAGCCCGGAGCAGATTGACTTCATGAAGCGCTTCGGCAGCCAGGTCTTCTACGGAGACGCCTCACGTCTGGACCTGCTGCGCGCGGCCCGCGCGGACAAGGCGAAGGTGTTCGTGCTGGCCATCGATGACATCGAGGCGTCGCTGCGCACCGCGCGGGCCGTGCAGCAACACTTCCCCCACCTCACCTTGTTCGCCCGCGCGCGCAACCGCGTGCATGCCTACGAGCTGCTGGACATGGGAATCGAACGGGTGATGCGTGAGACGTTCCTCGACAGCCTGGAGATGGGCGCCGGGGTCCTCCAGGAGCTGGGCCTCACGTATTCGGAGAGCCGGCGCGCCCAGGAACGGATGATGGAACACGACGAGCGCCTCCTGCGCGAGACGGCCCGGTTCCACCGCGACGAGCAAAAGCTCGTGGAGTTGGCCGACAAAGCCCGCAAAGAGCTGGAGAGCCTCTTCGAGAAGGACGAAGCGGAGCACCCCGACAGAACCGCGTGAGCCACCGCCTGCCTGACTTTCTCCAGCCTCCCTCGAAAGTGACTTCCTGAAATTCTTGTTTCACCCTGGGTTGCATCCACCCGGGTCGCATTCCTCTGTCACGGATGCACCCTGGAGGCGGTGGCCGCCTCCCTTCCAGGCAACGGGGGCGACACGCCGTGCGCTGATGCCTGCCTGGCATCGCGCGGGGCGGAGAGCGGGGTATGGTTCCATCCCCACCGCTGAAACCGAAGAGGCATGCCCCCCACCCCCGCCAAGAAGCGCCAGCGTCCCCTGGCCGAGCCTTCCGCCGAGGCACCCTCCCCCGAGCTGCTGCAGACGCTCCTGGAGGCGCTCCCGGACGCCTTCTTCCTGCTCGATGCGCGGTGGTGTCTGGCGTACGTGAATCCAGACATGGCCCGGCTGCTCGGCGGCGCGGCGCGGCTGCAGGACGACGTGCGCCGGGTGTGCCCGGAGCTGCTGGAGCTGAGCCGTCACCTGCACTTCGAACAGCCCGTCTCCGAGCAGCCCTCCGTCCGCTACGAGCACGCCTGGCCGGAAGCGGAGACCTGCCTCGACGTGCGCGTGCGCCCGGTGGAGGGCGGCCTGCTGGTGCACTGCCGTGACATCACCGAGGAGCGCAAGGGGCGCGAGGCGCTGCGCCGCAACGGCGAGGTGTTCCGCGCCATCCTCGAAGGCACCACGGACGCCGTCTACACGAAGGACCTGGACGGCCGCTTCACGATGATGAACGCGGCGGGCGCGAAGGCCGTGGGCTACCGCGCCGAGGACGTGGTGGGACGCACGGACCTCGAGCTGTTCGACCCGGCGGTGGCGCGCACCAACGCGGCGAACGACCGCGAGGTGTTCGCCTTCGGCCGCACCGTCACCTACGAGGACGCGCAGCCGGGCGTGGACGGGCCGCGCGTGTGGCTGTCCACCAAGGGCGTGCTGCGTGACGCCGAGGGCAAGGTGTTCGGCCTGTTCGGCATCAGCCGCGACATCACCCAGCGCAAGTGGGCGGAAGAGGAGACCCGGCGGCACTCCGAGTTCCAGGAGCAGCTCATGGGCATCGTCACCCATGACATCCGCAGCCCGCTGGGCGCCATCATGAACTGGTCGCGCGTGCTCGCCGCGGGCGGCACCGATGAGGATGCGCAGCGCACCAGCCAGCGCATCGCCACCGCGGCGGTCCGCATCGAGCGGCTCACCCGGCTGCTGCTGGACTTCACGCGCACGCGGCTGATGGGCGGCGTGGCCATTGAGCCCCGGCCGGTGGACCTGAAGGATTTGGTGGCCAAGGTGGCCCACGAGTTCGGCGTGGCCTTCCCCCAGCGCACCGTCGAGGTGGACCCCAAGGGCAACACCCAGGGCGTGTGGGACCCGGACCGGCTGGCGCAGGTGACGTCCAACCTGGTGGAGAACGCGCTCAAGTACAGCCCGCCGGAGACGCCGGTGCGGCTGACGGCGCGCGGGCTGCGCACCCGGGTGGTGCTGGAGGTCCACAACGCCGGCCGCCCCATTCCGGACAACCTGCTGCCCCACCTCTTCGAGCCCTTCCGCGGCGGGCCCCAGAGCTCGCGCACGCTGAAGATGAGCTACGGGCTGGGGCTCTTCATCGTCCGGGAAATCGTCCAGGCGCACGGCGGCACCATCGAGGTCCGCTCCGATGAGGCGGAAGGCACCACCTTCACCGTGACGCTGCCGCGCCGCTCCATGCCGGCCCGACCGCCCCAGCCTCCCACCGGAAGCCCGCGCGACTAATCCAGGTAGCGCCGCAGCAGGGCCACCAGCGCGGCGCCGTCGAAGGGCTTGGCCACGAAGTCGTTGCAGCCGCTGTTGAAGCACGCGCGCACGCTGCGCGCCTCGGCGCGCGCACTGCAGAGGATGATGGGCGTGCGCCGCGTCGGCTCCCGGTCGCGCAGCAGCCGGCACGTCTCCAGCCCGTCCAGGTGCGGCATCAGCACGTCGAGGAAGACGAGGTCCGGCCGCTCCTGCTCCGCGCGCGCCAGCGCCTCCAGCCCATCCCGCGCGACGATGGCGTCGTGGCCCAGCTCCGCCAGCAGCATCCGCTGGAGCAACAAGACGGTGTCCGAGTCATCCACCAGCAGGACCTTCTTGCGCCTCGGTGCGCCTTGCGCTGTCACGGGCGCACCTCCGCCTGGCACAACTGGCGCAATTGCATGAGGCGCGGTGGGCCCATGCCCAGGAAGCGCACGCCCATGCCGTAGGGGTGGGACACGCCGTTGCGAGGCGCGTAGGCGTGGGCCCAGGCCACCACGCCGTGTGTCTCCAGGCGCTCGCCCAGGGTGGGCAGCAGGATGTGCAGCTCCACCGCCGTCCCCGCCTTCGCCGGCACCAGCGTGCGCACCAGGAGGCCCCCAGGGCTCAGCGCGCTGGACACGCCGGAGCGCCACTCCGCGCCGCGCGGCCCCGACTCGCCGAAGGACACCGGACAGCAGAATCGCACCCGAGCCTCGACACGCAGCGAGGCGTCCTCCCGTCCCAGCAGCGCGTGGATGCGGGGCAGCAACGAGGCCGGACGCACCGGCGCGTCCGCGTCCAGAGTAAGCGACGGCACCCCCGCCAGCAGCGGCTGCAACCGTGGCGAGGGCAGGCCCCTGGGCACACCTGGCGCGCCTTCCCGAGACAACACCAGGTCGGGCCGCTCCCCCTGTTCGGCCACGCGCGCGGCGCCACCGCCCACGGTGGCGCTGTAGAGGATGCGATGACCACACGCCTCCAGCAGAGCGCCCAGCCCGCTCCACGCCAGGGGGCCACTGGCGCCGGCCAGCAGCAGCAGGCGCGAACGCACACGGGATGCACGCACCGACGCGGCCGGGACGCCGCCACCCGCCAGCATCGCCAACCGCGCGCGCAGCTCGTGCGTGCGCAGGGGCGACAGCAGGCAGTCCTCGACCCCCTCCGCGTCGCCCACCTCGAGCACCTCGGCGGGCGTCTCCGGCTCCGCCACCAGCACCACCGGCGGACCATCCCCCCCCAGGCGCAGCCTCAGCGCGCGCAGGCCCATGCCCGCGCCGGCCACCAACTGCCGCCAGTGCACCAGCACCAGGGAAGGCCGCGTGTGCTGCACCTCCAGGAAGGCGGACTCCAGGGAAGGCACCTGCAAGGCCACGCAGCGCAATGGACGCAGAGCTCGTGACAGCGCCAACCAGGATTCGCTCGTGGCCCCCACACACAGCACCCGCGGCGTTGCTTCCACCGGCCCTGGTGAAGGACGCACGCGTCCTGGAGCCGTCATCATGCGGAGCCTCCCTTGTCTTCGTCCCCCCCGGCCCGCCCACCGCGCTCATCCTGCGACTTCGAAGTATGAGAAACGCCCAGTCAGAGAAAATCCCCCTGGGTCAGATTCCAATGACAGATGAGAAATAAAGGACACCAGCCTCCGACTGGAGCCGCAGCCGGTGTCCACGGCGCCACGAAGGCGCGTCAGACGCGGGCGACATTGACGCCCGAGTCGACGGCCTGCAGGTCGTCCCCGAAGCGCACGTCCAGCGCGACACCCGCGGGCGGCTCATAGGGCGCGCGTCCCACCTGCGCCGTTCCGAAGCGGGGCAGGAAGGGGGCCACCACGTACGAGCGGAAGCACCAGGCGAAGAAGCTCACCGGCTTGAGGGCCGGGTCCATGGCGGCCTCGATTTTCGCGTGCGCCTGGGGCAGCAGGCTCCAGTGCAGGCCCGGCGTCTCATGGTGCACGGCGTGGAGGCCGTTATTGAAGAGGAAGAAGTTGATGAGGCGGCCGGTGAAGCTGCGGCTGTGGTCGTGCTCGCTCCAGGGGTCCGTGTGGACGTGCTGGATGTAGTTGAAGAACATGATGGTCCACAGCGAGAAGAGCGCGGGTACCAGGAAGGCGAACGCCCAGATGCGCGCGCCACCGGCCACGCCGTGCATCGCCATGGCCAGCCCCAGCAGCGCCGCGTGCGTGCCGCCCCAGACGGCATACTGGGTGAGAATCTGGCGGTACAGCGGCCGGTTGCGCTCACGCGCCTTGTCGATGAACGCCTTCGTCGGCTCCTGCTGCCAGTACGTGGAGACGAAGGGGAAGAGGAAGGCCACCAGGAAGTTGTGCTTCTTCGAGTAGCGCCAGGTGATGGTGGCGTCGCCCGCCTTGTTCACGAACTTGTGGTGGTTGAGGTTGTGCGTCGGAATCCACACGAAGGTGGGGTACCCGTAGAAGAGCGACAGCCACATGCCCATGGCCTCGTTCAGCTTCCGGTTGCGGAAGGTGGGGCAGTGGTTGTGGTTGTGCGCGATGACGCCTGCCGACAGCGCCAGGTAGCACGCCAGGGGGCAGAGATAGGGAATCCACCCGGGGGCCACGTACATCGACAGGGCCACCACGGGCATGGCCAGACACCACAGCATCGTCCGGCGGTCAGCGGCGTATCGGAGCATGCCGGCCATCCTGACCCAGCCGACGCTCCGGGACCATCACCCACCCGTCTTTAGAAAGGTCGGCCTTCAGCGCACATGACGCCGCAGCAGCGCCAGCATGCCCTCCAGCGGAGCGCTGTCGGTGGCCAGCCCTGCTTCCTTCACGGCGCGCGGCATGCCGTACACCACGCAGGAGGACTCGCTCTCCGTGAGGACGGTGCCTCCGGCCTCGCGGATGGCCCGGGCGCCCGCGACGCCGTCGTCACCCATGCCAGTGAGCACCAGGCCCACCACGTCCGAGCCCCAGCTTCGCGCGGCGCTTTCGAAGAGGACGTCCACGCTGGGGTGGTGCGCCGTGCGCAGCGGCTGCCGGTCCAGCCGAGCGAGCGTCACCGGCCCATGGCGCTCCAGCTTGAGGTGCTGCCCGGAGCGCGCCAACACCACGCGGCCGGGCCGCAGCTCCAGCCCGTCCACCGCTTCGAACACCTCCAGCGCGCAGTGCGCGTTCAGGCGCCGGGCCACCGCCTCCGTGTAGCCCGTGGGGATGTGGAGCGCGAGCGCCAGCGGCGCGGGGAAGTCCACGGGCAGCTCGGACAGCAGGCGGGTGAGCGCCTGCGGCCCGCCGGTGGAGGTGCCCACCACCACCAGGCTCTTCGCGGCCGCGCGAGCCACCGGCGCGGAGGTGGCTTCCGGCGACGGTGCCGGCTCCGGCGGCGCGCGAGCCACCGCGCCCGCGGCCGTGCGGACCTTCGCCACCAGCTCGCCGCCCAGCTCATACAGCCGCTCGGTGGCGAGCGCGGTGGGCTTGTTCACCAGCTCCACCGCGCCGGCCTGGAGCGCGGCCACCGCCAGCTCGCTCTCCTCGCCCGCGCTGCTCACCACCACCACGCGGGGCGCGGCGGCACTGGAGGCGAGCGCGCGCAGCACGCCCAGCCCATCCAGGCCCGGCATCACCAGGTCCAGCGTGAGCACGTCCGGAGAGAGCTCGGCCACCTTCTCCAGCGCGTCCAGGCCGTCGCGCGCGACGCCCACCACCTCCAAACCCTCCGCGCTGGAGAGCACCTGCCGCAGCACCTTGCGGGCGAAGGCGGAGTCATCCACCACCAGCACGCGAATGGGAGACACCACCGTCATGGCCTTGCCTTGGTATAGAAGAAGGCGCCGCGCCGCTCCTCGCAGGCGAGCGCGGTGCCGAAGCGCATCAGGGACTCAGAGGTCCCCACCAGCAGGTGTCCCTCCGGAGCGAGCGCGCGCGTCAGGGACGACACCACGCGGCGCGCGGTGTCGTCCTGGAAGTAGATGAGGACGTTGCGGCAGAGGATGGCGTCGAAGGTGCCCAACTGCGCCACCGCGCTGGCATCCACCAGGTTGACGCGCCGCCAGTCCACCGCGCGCACCAACTCCGGCCGGACGCGTGGGCGCCCCTCGCACGTCTCCAACCACCGGCCCTCCACGCCCGGAGGCAGCGCGCGCAGGGAGCGCAGGTTGTGCTCCCCGGTGCGGGCCCGCTCCAGCGCGCGGGCGCTCAGGTCGCTGGCCAGCAGCTCCACCTCGTCGAGCGCGCCCAACTCCGCGAGAATCATCGCCAGCGTGAGGGGCTCCTCTCCGGTGGAGCAGGCCGCGCTCCACACCCGGGGCCGCCGTCCGGCGCGCACGGCGGGCACCAGCAGGTCCTCGGCCAGCACCCGCAGCGGCAGGGCCTCCCGGAAGAAGTACGTCTCGTGGACCAGCAGCGAGTCCACCAGCGCGTCCAGCGCCTCGGAGCCCGCCGGGTCGTAGCGGAGGAAGTAGTAGTAGTCGAGCAGCGAGTCGAAGCCCGCGTCCAGCGCGCGGGGCACCACCTTGTCGGCGAGCAGCTCCCGGTCCTCGGGGGCGTAGTGCACCCCGGAGCGCTGCTCGATGAGCGCGGCCAGGATGGCGAACACCTGGGGAGACATGGGCAGGGAGAACATGGCGCGGCTTCAGCGGCTCAGCACCAGCCGGCAGGCCCGCCGGACCTCGGGGTCCTCGTCCCGATGGGAGGCGCGCTCCAGCGCCTCGCGTGCCTCCAACGTCCCCAATGCCGCCACCGCGGGCACCGCGGCACGACGGCCCGCCGGACTGGCGGACACCAGGAGCTGCATCAGCGCGGCGCGCGCGTCCGCCCGTCGCATCCGGGCCAGCGCCGCCACCAGCAGCGGCGCCGTGACTTCGTCCGCCGCCTCCAGCGCGGCCAGCAGCCCCGGCAGCCGTCCCTCCAGCGGCAGCGCCAAGGCGCTCACCACCCGCTCGCGCAGCGTCATGTCCCCCAGCAGGGACACCAAGGCCTGCGTGGCCGGGACACCGGGGCGCGTGGCGATGAAGCCCACCGCGGCGCTGCGCACGCTGTCGTCGCCGTCTCCCGCGGCATGCAGCAGTGCGGGCAGCGTCTCCGGCGCCTCGTATTCGGCCACCGCGGACAGCGCGACGAGCCGCGTGGCCGCGTCCTCCGACTTCGCCGCCTCCAGCAGCACGGGCAGCGCGTCCGGCCGCCGGCCCACGCCCAGCCCCAGCAGGGCGGCGCGCCGCACATCCGCGTCCGCGCTGACCGCCGCGCGCTGGAGCGCCGACATCGCGCTCTCCGTGTGCATGTGCGCCAGCGCGTCCACCACCGCCACGCGCACCTGGCCAGCGGCGTCGTCCGCCAGCGCGACGATGGCGTCCGCGGCGGCTTCCTCGTTCAGCTTCCCCAGCGCCTGGCACGCGTAGTAGCGCACCCAGGGGTCGCGGTCGCTGAGGCCACGCAGCAGCGTGGAGGTGATGCGCGCCTCCTTCTCCGTCTGCCCCAGCGCGCGCATGGCCGCCGCGCGCGTGCGCTCCGACTCGTGATTGGCGGCCGTCAGCAGCGCGTCCACCGCGCGCGGGTCCTCGATGAAGGGCAGGCCGTAGATGGCCGCGTCGCGCAGGCGCTCATCCGGGTCCCGCATGGCCTGGAGCAGCACTTCCAATCCCTTGGAATAGCCGAAGTAGGAGATGATGCGCAGCGCCGCGCGGCGCAGGCGCGCGTCGGGGGAACGGGCCGCCTGCAACGCCAGCTTCTCCGTGGTGTCGCTGCCCAGGGACTGGATGGCCCCCACCGCGGCCTGCACCACGCGCAGGTCCTCGTCCACCAACCGCTCGAACAGGGCCGGCACCGCGGCCGGGCTCCCAATGCGGGACAACGTGTCCGCCGCCAGGGCGCGCACCGACGCGTCCCGGTCCTCCAGGCACGACATGACGTCCGGCACCGCCGCGGCCCTGCGGCCCACCAGCGGTAACAGCACGCGGCGCCGGAGGCTGTCGCCCTCGCGCAGCGCTTGGAGAATCTGGGTGTCCGCGTCCGCGCCCAGCTCCGACAGCGCCCCGGCCGCCGCGCGCGCCACCGACGGGTCCGGCCCGTCCAGGAGCTTCAGCAGCCCGAATGCGGCGTCCTGCCCACCC
>NZ_SRLV01000113.1:0-22644 GCF_006518205.1 Myxococcus sp. CA005
GCGTGTGGGTGATGGCGCCCGGCGTGGCCTCGGGGGCGCTGTCGCGTCGGCTTCGCACCACGCGGTAGGCCACCGCGTTGGCGGCGAGCGTGCCCAGGATGATGACGGCAATCCACGTCTTCTGTTTCATCAGGGTCTCGTTGCCGCGCCGTCAGCGCCGGGCGGCAGCCGCTCAAGGGGCCAGTAACCAGAACAGCGCTGTGCCCAGGGCCGCGCAGCCCGCGGCCAGGGCGATTCCCCACGGAAATCCTTGGGCGCTCGTGTCGAGCGGCACCTCCACGGCGCCATGCGCCCGCGTTGCCGCGGAGGTGCTGCTCAGCTCTCGCTCGGGCTCGGCGCTGGGGGGGGGCGTCCGGCCCGTGGCGGAGTTGCTGCCATGGGAGGTGCTGGAGGCGGGCAGCGCGGTGGGCGGCTGGCCCGTGATGCTGGGGGGAAACAGCTCGGCGACGAGCGCCGCCATCTCATGCGTTCCAGACGCCCACTGCTGGGCGGCGCGGAAGCGCTCCAGGTCGTCGCGCAGCTCCCGGGCGCTCTGGTATCGCGCGGAGGGAGCCTTCTGCAGCAGCCGGAGGATGATGCGCTCCAGCTCCGCGGGGAAGTCGGGCGTCCCCTCGGACGGCGGCGGCACGTTCGCCTGGGACGCGGCCATGATGGTGGCCTCCAGCGTGTCGCGCTTGAACAGGCGGCGCCCGGTGGCGGCCTCGTAGAGCACGATGCCCAGCGAATACAGGTCGGAGCGGTGGTCCAGCTCCTGGCTGGTGATCTGCTCCGGGGACATGTACGGGTACTTGCCCTTCACCACCCCGGCGACGGTGCGCTCCGCGTTGACGGCGCTCTTCACGATGCCGAAGTCCGCCAGCTTGATGATGCCGTCGCGCGACACCAGCACGTTGCCCGGCGTGACGTCGCGGTGCACCAGCATGAGGGGCGTTCCATCCGGCAGCGTCTTCGCGTGCGCGTACGCGAGCGCGTCCGCCACCGCGAGCCCCACGTCCACCGCCACGCGAGTCCCTACCACCCGGCCGCTCCGGAGGGCCTGCCGCAGCAGCCGGTCCAACGAGTGGCCCTGAATCCACTCCATGGCCAGGTAGTACTGGCCGTCCACCCGCCCGAAGTCGAAGACCTGCACGATGTTCGGGTGCGTCAGCAGCGCGGCGACCTTCGCCTCGTCCGCGAACATGCGGCTGAACGACTCCAGGCTGGCGTACTCCGGCAGGACGCGCTTGATGACGCAGGACTTGGAGAACCCGTCGGGGCCGTCGATGGAGGCCAGATAGAGCTGGGCCATCCCACCGGTCGCCAGCTGCTGGACAAGCCGGTACTTACCGAAAGAGCTGTCCTCGTTGTCCAACGTCGTCCCCAGGTATTTGCTGGAAAACGAGGAAGATATTGTCAGTGCCCCTACCCCACAAGTTTCCAGCCAGGTGGCAACTCTGTTGCAACCGCGGGGCTGGAGGCGGCGTGGGCTCAGCGGCGCTTGGGCCGGGACTTCTTGGCGGCTGTCTTCTTCCGGCGGGGCTTGCGCGGCGGCTTCGTCACCTCGGCGAAGCGCGCGCCGGCGATGCCGGCATGCTCCAGGGCCTCCTTGATGCCCTCGGACACGATGAGGCTCACCGGCCAGCCCCAGGTGCGGAACACCCGGGCGCCGTTCGTCTTCGTGGGATCGACCCGGAGTCCGCGGACGTTGCGGTAGTGCCCCACGCGCTCGGGGAGTCCGTCCTCGGCGGTGTAGTGGATGACCTCCTCGCAGGCCCGGTCGTCGATGCAGCGCACCAGCCGGGTGGCGACGAGGATGAAGTGGGGCTCGTCGCGGTCCTCCACCTCCACGGGCAGCAACTGCACGTCATCGGGGGCCAGCTCCCGGAAGACAGAGGCCACCCGCGCGGAGACGACGGGGGTGAGCCCCGCGCCCGCGAGCGAGAAGTCCAGCGGCAGTCCGGGCGGCGTCACCGCCAGGCGCAGCTTGCCCACGCTCCGCACCCGGGCGCCGGAGGTGAAGAGCCAGACGGAGTCCAGCTTCCGGCGGACATCCACCGCCACCGGGTCGCTCAGCTCGGGCCGGCCGGGGATGCGGAAGTCGTCGTGGAGGTCGAAGTAGCGCGCCAGCCGGGTGGTGCGTGGCGGTGAGCGGCGCGCGGCCGGCTTCTTCGTCCGGGGCCGCCCGTCAGCGGCCACGTCTGAGAGGAGCATCTGCCGGGGGGCACCCGGCGTGGGGCCGGGGCCGCTTATCGGGGAGCGTCGCGTCAGGACGCGGAGCGCCTCGGTGAGCCGCCTGAACATTCGCCAATGTTACTTCCCTTGCCCGCGGTATGGGGGAGGAAGAAGCGGCGGACCGGGCTCCCTGCCGCCTTCCTGCCCGCCCGCGGTCCCGCGGCTACCAGGTGGTGTGCAGCGAGTAGCTCGCGGCCCGGGTGTCCAGGCTGAGGAAGGAGAACTGCCCCTCCGAGCACGTGCCGCTGTTGAGGAACAGCTTGCTGCCGTGCTCCACCCGCAGGCCCAGGTGGGTGTGGCCGGTGACGACGACGTCCGCGTGATGCGCGTTGGCCCGCGCCATGGCCCAGCGCTGGAAGGTGCACCGCGCCGGGTCCGGCAGCGCGTTGGTGATTTTCAAGTCCAGCGCCTGGAACCAGCGGAACATCGCCCGCATCCGCATCCGCCGCAGCCACGCCCCGGCCCACACCGCCGCCTCCGACAGCAGGCGCGCCTTGCGAATCATCCAGTCGTGGTGGTGTCCGTGGGTGAACAGCATCCGCACGCCGTCCGCCTCCAGAATCATCTGGTCGGGCGCCCCCAGCACGGTGCCCGCCACCAGGTCGTGGTTGCCGTGGATGTAGTGGTAGCGCGGCAGCTCGAAGCGCCGGACGATTTCCGGGTGCGCCGCGCGGGCCGCCAGCAGCTCGGCCACCTTCCGCCCTGGCGT
Organism: Myxococcus sp. CA005; assembly: GCF_006518205.1. NCBI lineage: Bacteria > Pseudomonadati > Myxococcota > Myxococcia > Myxococcales > Myxococcaceae > Myxococcus > Myxococcus sp. CA005. The sequence goes on from NZ_SRLV01000113.1 coordinate 2,921, forward strand.
GCGCGGGGTGAGCGTTTCGAAGATGTCCCCGAGCAGCACGATGCGCTCGAAGTTGCCTTCCAAGAAACGGAGGAACCGCAGGAAGCCGGAGTCGTCGTGCCCGAAGTGGTCGGCGGCATCACGCCGCCCGAGATGTAGGTCCGAAATCACCGCGATCCGCATGCGCTCTCCCAAAGTGCCCCGGAAAGGTAGGGACTGCGTGCGGCGGCGGAATGGTCGGTGCGCGAAAATCTCGCTGCAACCGGATGCCATTCGTGTGTCGCCACGATGCACCTTTCCTCTTGGCCCGGCATCACTGGCGCCAGATCCGGGGCTCCCGCCACCCTGCGCACGACCGGCGCATTCGTCCATGAGACCTGTGTGCTTTGTGTCGCCGCGCGGATGAACCGTGATTCGGCACCGGACATCCGCGGGTCCGCACCTCGCGCTTCCGCACATTGACTTGAATTCGTGTCCATTGGACACTAACTATGTGTCTTGAAGACACGAAGAGGGGCGGAGGGCCCATGGTCATCGGCTACATGAAGGCGGCACCGACGACGTACGTGATGCAGTTCGAGGCGGGAAAGGTGGTCCGGGAGGGGGCGGGGCTCTCGTTCTTCTACTGGAAGCCGTCGGCGACGCTGGTGTCGGTGCCGCTGTCCAGCGCGGACGTGCCCTTCGTCTTCAACGAAGTCACACGGGACTTCCAGGCGGTGACGCTGCAAGGGCAGCTCACGTGGCGCGTCACCGACCCGCGCCGGCTTGCATCGTTGCTGGACTACTCCTTGGGCCCCACGGGGCGCTACCACTCGGACGACCCGGAGAAGCTCGAGGAGCGGCTGGTGCAGGTTGCGCAGGTGCGGGCGCGCTCGGTGGTGCAGGGGCTGACGCTGCGCGAGGTGCTGGTGCGCTCGGACGCCATCGAGCAGCAGGTGCTCGCGGCCCTGGCCGTGGCGGAGCCGGTGAAGGCGCTGGGGGTGGAGGTCATGGCCTTCTCGCTGCTGTCGGTGAAGCCGGCGCCGGAGATGGCGCGGGCGCTGGAGGCCGAGGCGCGCGAGGCGCTGCAACGCAACGCGGATGAAGCCATCTACGCGCGCCGCAACGCCGCGGTGGAGCAGGAGCGGCGCATCAAGGAGAGCGAGCTGGCCACGGAGTTGGCGGTGGAGGCGCGGCAGCGGCAGATTCGCGAGGCGAAGATGGCCGCGGACATCGCCGTGGAGGAGCAGCGCGCCGAGTTGATGACGCGCTGGAGCGACAACGAGCGGCAGGCCGCGGATGCCCGCGCGTACGCGCTGGAGAAGACGCTGGCCCCCGTGCGCGGGGTGGACTGGAAGACGCTGATGGCCACGTCGGCCAGTGGCGGGGACCCGGCGCTCAACATCGCCCTGGCCTTCCGGGAGATGGCGGAGAACGCGCAGCGCATCGGCGAGCTGAACGTGTCGCCGGACCTCCTGCACTCGCTGGTGGGCGCGGCGGGCCGCGAGCGCTGAGGCCGGGGAGGGGACCATGTACGAGAAAATCGTGCTCGTCACCCGCCGCACGCGCATGGCGGGCCTGGTGGAGCGCTTCAACACCAAGAAGCAGGCGAAGTTCTACGTGGAGCACGCGGGGCAGGACTTCGATGAGTTCACCCGCGAGGACGAAACCTACCGGTGCAACGTGGACTCGCTGCGGGAGTCGCTGTCCTTCGGGCTGCCGGTGCAGCAGGTGGACCGGAGCGTGGTGCCCACCTTCCTCTTCACCGGCAAGGAGGTGGTGGTCGTCGCGGGGCAGGACGGGCTGGTGGCGAACGTGGCGAAGTACGTGGGGGAGCAGCCGCTGGTGGGCGTGAATCCGGACCCGGAGCGCTTCGACGGCGTGCTGTTGCCCCATTCGGTTTCGGGGGCGCGCGGGGCGGTGCGGCGCGTGTTGGAGGGCAAGGCGGCCTTCAAGCGCGTGACGTTGGCGGAGGCGCGGCTGGATGACGGGCAGCGGCTGCTGGCCTTCAATGACTTGTTCATCGGGGCGCGCTCCCACGTGTCCGCGCGCTACCGGCTGCGCACCGGGGACCAGGAGGAGTCCCAGTCCTCCAGCGGCGTGGTGGTGTCCACGGGTGCGGGCGCCACCGGGTGGCTGTCCTCCATCTTCAACCTGGCGCGAGGCGTGACGGCCCACGCGGGTGGGGTGCCGTGCGCGCCCGTGCGCCTGGGCTGGGAGGACCCGCAGCTGATTTTCGTGGTGCGCGAACCCTTCGCCAGCCGTCACTCGGGCGCCAGTCTGGTGATGGGCGACGTGACGGAGGAGCGCGAGCTGGTGCTGGAGTCGCGAATGGCGTCGGAGGGCGTCATCTTCAGCGACGGCGTGGAGGAGGACTTCCTCCGCTTCGGCGCGGGTGCCACCGCTCGCATCCGCCCCGCGCGGCAGCGCGCCATGTTGGTGGCGGGCTGACGGCGCGCCCCCGCGCGGAAGCGCGGTCCGCGCGAGGCTCGTGTCCTGGCCGTCAGGGCGTGACGGTGACCTCCACCACGGGGCACGGCACTTCCGCCGGGCGGAATCCGCCATTCGGAGCGGGCACCGGTTCGCCTTCCCGGGCGACGTCCATCAGCGGGCCCCGGAACGCGATGCGGTACGTTCCCGGCGCCTGCAAGTCATAGAAGCGAGCGATGTCCACCCTGCCTTCGACGGACGTGCCGGGGGAGAGGGCGACGTAGCTGTCGGCCGTGGGCGGCCCGCGCTTCGCCATGGGCCCCCGGTACTCGAGCGAGTCACCGTCACGGGACACGTCGAAGATTTTGTTGCGTACGCCCTCCAGCGGCGTGTGCCAGCCGAGCACGCGCAGGGATTGCACCGTGGGATTGCTGAGCTCGAACACCAGCTCCACGGGTTCGCCCGCGCGCACCCGCGCCGGGCCGCTCAGCGTGCACGTCAAGGTCGTTGCCATGGCCGGGGTCTCCTGAGCCGCTTCAGCGGATGGCGCGGCGTCCTGCCGCGCCGCGCACGCGCTGCCCAGCATTCCCAGGGACAGCGCCGCGATGCCCCACCGCCTACCGGAAGAGTTGAACATGGGCCCACGATAACGCGCCCGGAACGCGCGCAGCCCGGTGTTCTGCGTGACGAAGCCGTGGCCGTCCTCCGCGGCGCAATCCCTGCGCACGGAAGCGGTGTGCCGCCACATCACGACGGGTGGGCATAGGTGACGAGCAGCATCACCACGCCCACCACCTTCAGGGCTATCAGCAGGCCCATGTTGAGCACCACTTCGTCGAAAAAGTTCTCATCGGGGAACATCATGACGGCGCTCCTTCCGCCTCGCGTGTATCGCGAGACAGAAAGACATTGAGCAAGGCCTGGGCCAACGCGCGTCCTCGCACGGCGGAGACGTGCTTCCCGCGTCCATCCCTCTGGGAGCGCCGGCGCTTTCGCCCAAGTGAAATCACGTGGTGACGCACGCGGTCAGCCGCGTCCGTCCGCGCGTGGGATTCACGCGTGCGGTGCTGGCACCCGTACGAAGCGTATCGGAGCGCCGTGCGGGCCCCCTAGGATGCGGGCCATGCGAACGCTCATCTCCTCCCTTGTCTGCTTGCTGATGGCGGCGTGTGCCCATGCGCCGGCCTCCGCTCCCGAATCCGCGCCGCCCGCCGAGGCCCCCGCGGCCACGCCGCCCGCTGAAGCCCCCGCGACACCCACGCCCGCCGCGGGGCTGCCCCACATGGAGCCGCCCGCCGCGCCGATGCCCGGCTGGATGCAGGTACGCAAGGCGGACGCGTTGTCGCGAGAAGAGAAGTTCGCGGAAGCGCTGGCGCTCTATGAAGAGGCCCTGGACGCGGGGAATCGGGACCCGAACGCCGCGTACTCCGCGGCGTGTTCGGCGGCCCGGCTCGGACGGAAGGACGTCGCGCTGCGCAGGTTGTCCCAATCCGTGGAGTTGGGCTTCCGGGACGTGGGGTGGTTGATGCAGGACTCGGACCTGGAGCCGCTGCGCGAGGAGCCGGTGTACCTCGCGCAGGTGGAGCGCATCACCACGCTCCCGGACCCCCATCCCACCTCGAGTTCAGAGCTGAAGACGCTCTTCGTGGAGGACCAGAGTGACCGTCAGAGGCCGCTCGATGGGGTGGACGCGTGGAAGCGGGTCGCCGAGCGGGATGCGCAGCGGCGCGAGCGCGTGAAGGCCCTGCTGGCCGAAGGCGCGTTGAAGGAAGGCGCGGACTTCCTGTCCGCGGGGTTCATCTTCCAGCACGGCAACACGCCGGAGGACTACGCCATGGCAAGGCAGATGGGCGCGGAGGCCGCGAAGCGGGGCCACCCCCGCGGCCTGTGGCTGGCCGCGGCGGCCTGGGACCGCTGGCTGATGAACGCCAACCTTCCGCAGCGCTTCGGCACCCAGTACCGCTTCAACCCGGAATCGAAGGAGATGACGCTCCACCCGGTGGACCCCAACGTCACGGACGAGGAGCGCGCGCGCTGGGGCTTCCCGCCGCTCGCGGAGATTCCGACCGTCCTGCAGCGCTAGCCGCGGCGGTGCTCCGGGGCACTGGGGCCCGGAGCCACCTCGCGTGCCCCTCCGCCCGCTACTTCGCGGCGGAGGCCGGCGCGCCACCTTCCTGCGCCAGCGCGCGCACCAACTCGAGCGCGCGCCGTACGTGCTCGCCGACGCGAATCTGCGACTCGAAGCTGTCGCGGACGATGCCCGAACGGTCCACCACGAAGGTCACCCGTCCGGGCAGCAGGCCCAGGAACGACGAGGACACGCCGAAGGCCTCACGCGCCTCGCCGCGCGCGTCGCTGAGCAGCTTGAAGGGCAGCCGGTGCTTCGCCGCGAAGCCCTCGTGCGAGCCCACCGAATCACCGCTGATGCCCACCACCTCCGCGCCCGCGGCGACGAAGTCCTCGTACTGGTCCCTCAGTCCACAGGCCTGCGCCGTGCAACCGGGCGAGTCGTCCTTCGGATAGAAGTAGACGACCAATACCTTCTGACCCACCAGGTCTCGCAGCCGCACCGATTGCCCACCTGCGCCGGTGAGGGTGATGTCCGGTACCGCATCGCCTTGCTTCAGCAGCTTCGTCTTGGCCATGACGTCCTCGCGTCGCCCCGGAGTCTGGCCGGTGCGTTCAACGCCGGGCTCATCCCATCTGGCCCGCCGCATCCCCACAAGTAATCCGCCGTGCTGAAACGGGCGTCAAAGACGACCTCTGGATGCCTGCTTGCCTCTCGAGCGGTTGATACGGCGCCTAATGATGGGCGTCCTTCGCGACGCACCCTGGAAGTTGCCAGCGCATCTCATAAAGTGTGGGGAAGCGGTGTCGCTCCCCCGTCCGGCAGGCGACAGCCCTGTGCGCGGCCGGACCCGAAATTTCGGGCACCATCGCTGTGGTCGTCTTAGCTTTCGAGGCGGGAAGAGGCAGCTTAGGTCAGAGGTCAGGGCGGAAACTTTCGCCGGAGTTGCGCGCCGCACGGTTCAGGCGTAGGACGCAGCTTCGGGGGGTTGGTCAGGAGCGGACATGGTCGGCCTCGTCGTCGCAGCGCACGGACGTCTGGCGGAGGAGCTGGTCTCCACCGCGGAGCAGATCGTGGGAGAGCTTCCCGCGGTGGCAGCCTGTAACATCGAGCCTGGGACTCCTGTCGAGGACATCCGGGCGAAGATGAAGCAAGCAATCGCCCGCGTGGATGAGGGTGCGGGTGTCATCATCCTGGCCGACCTCTTCGGAGGTACGCCCTGTAAGGAGTCGCTGATGATGTGTCAGCGAATGAATGTGGAGGTCCTTGCTGGCGTCAACCTGCCCATGCTGCTGAAGGCGAACTCGCTCCGTTCGGAGCAGTTGTCGCTACCGGAGATGGCCAACCAGCTGGCTTCCCACGGCCAGCGCAACATCACCTGCGCATCCGCCCTGCTTCGCGAGGCACAGCAGCCGCGAACTTGACGGACCCGCGCGGGTCGGCGATTCGAGACTGCCGTGATCACCCTGGTCCGCGTCGACAACCGCCTCATCCATGGTCAGGTCGTCGAGGCCTGGCTCCCGTTCCTCAAAGTCTCCCGGGTGGTCGTGGCGGATGACGAGGCGGCTTCCAGCCCTCTCATCCGCGCCGCCATGGCCCTGGCCGTCCAGAGCGCCATCGAGGTGCAGATTCTGCCCCTGTCCCAGGTGGACTTCGCCGCCCTGTCCAAGGACGGTGTGCGCACCCTGGTGTTGCTGAGGGATGTCGCCTCGGTGCCCTTCGCGCATGCGCACGGGCTGGCCATGGATGAGCTGAATCTGGGCAACGTCCACTTCGGCACCGGCCGCAGGCAGGTCTCCCCGTCCGTCTTCCTGGCAGAGGCCGAGCTGACGACGCTCCAGCAGTTGGCCGACCAGGGCGTCCGGGTGGCGGCCCGCGCGGTGCCCGCCGAGAAGCCCGTGGACCTGCCGGACCTCCGCGAGCGGTGGGCGAAGGCCGGGTGAGCGCGTGAGCGTCGTCTGGACCCAGGTGGCGCTTGCGGGACTGTGGGGCGGACTGGTGGCATTGGAACGCAAGGCGTTCCTCCAGGCCATGATGTCCCGGCCCCTGGTCGCCGCCACGGTCATGGGCGCACTGCTTGATGACGTGGCATCGGGTCTGGCCATTGGCATGCTCCTGGAGCTGTTCTTCCTGGGCACCGCCAACCTGGGGGCCGCGCTGCCGGAGAACGACACCCTGGCGGCCACCGGCACCAGCGCCGCCGCGGCCACGTTGTCCGCGGCCACGGGCGCGGGCTCCACGCCGGCCATCTGGTCGCTCGCCGTGCTGCTCTTCATCGGCCTGGGACGCGTGGGCCGCAAGGGTGACCGGCTGCTGGAGGGCTACACGGCGCGGCTGGCCCGGGTGGCGCTGGCCTCCGCGGAGGCGGGGAACATCACCCGCGCCATGCGGCAGAACCTGTGGGGCATGTGGCCCCACTTCGCCGTGTACGGCTCGCTCACCGCGCTCTGCGCGCTGCTGGGCTTCTTCATCGAACCGCTGCTCCAGGCGCTGCCCCCCGTGGTGGTGCGCGGGCTGGCGTGGGCCTGGCCGGCCATGGCGTCCGTGGCGGCGGCCATCGCGGCGCAGGGCAGCCACGCGCGGCGCGCGCCGCTCTTCGCGGGGCTGGGCGCGGCGGTGGTGACGGCGTCGGTCGTGTGCGTCATCCTCCTGGAGGGCCGATGAGCGCGCCCCCGGCCGCGCTGCCCTTCGGCGTGCTGCTGCGCGTCTTCCTTCGCTCGCTCTTCCTCCAAGCCTCGTGGAACCCCAAGGGCATGCAGAACCTGGGGCTGGCCTACGCCGTCTATCCCGCGCTGGAGGCGCTGTACCCACAGGGGCCCGCGCGCGAGGAGGCGGTGCGCCGGCATCTCGTCTTCTTCAACACGCACCCCTACGTCGCGGCGGCGATTGTCGGCGGCGTCATCAACCACGAGGAGCGCATTGCCCGGGGGGAGGAGACGCCGGACAAGGTGGTGGCCTTCAAGGCCGCGCTCATGGGGCCCCTGGCCGCGCTGGGGGACGGCTTCTTCTGGCTGTCCCTCAAGCCCGCGACGGGGGCGGTGAGCGCCGCGCTGGTTCCGCTGCTGGGCGTGTGGGCGGTGCCGCTGTTCCTGGTGCTCTACAATCTGGTGCACCTGCTGCTGCGGGTGCGCCTGTACTGGCTGGGCCTGACGCTGGGCGACAGGCTGGTGGAAGCAGTGGCTCGCGCCAACCTCCCCGCGCGGGGGGCCCGGCTGCGGGCGGTGGCGGCGGCGAGCGCGGGCGGTGTGGCCGCCTGGCTCGCGGTGTCATTCGGGGCCAACGCGGGTGGGCTGTATGCGCCCCTGCTGGCGGCCGGATGCCTGGCCCTGGGGGTGGCGTCCTACGTGCTGGTCAGCCGTCGGGTGCCGAACTACGTGGTGCTCTATGTCGCGGCGGGCCTGGCCTGCGTGGCGGGAGCATTCCTCTAAGGAGAGTGGGAGTCGCGATGGCAAGCGTGGTCGAAGGGACATACGAGATCATCAACGCGCTGGGGCTGCACGCCCGGGCCGCGGCGCAGATGGTCAAGGTGGCCAACCGGTTCAAGAGCGAGGTCACCATCGAAGCCCAGGGACAGCGGGCCAATGCCAAATCCATCATGGGCGTGCTGATGCTCGCCGCCGCCCAGGGCACCCAGGTGAAGCTCACCTGCAAGGGCGACGACGCGGATGCCTGTCTCCAGGAGCTGGCGAAGCTCATTGGTGACCGTTTCGGCGAGGCGCAGTGAAGGGTTGGTCGGAAAACGCGGTAGACGAACAGGATTGGAAGGAACCGTGAGCAGCCAGGCCACCCCCACTCTGAGGTTGTTGGGCATCGGCGCCTCTCCCGGCGTGGCGGTGGGGCACGCCTTCATCCTGGACCGCAAACGCATCCGCACACCCAAGCTGCGGCTGGCGGAGGCGGAGGTCGAGCCCGAGCGGATGCGGATGAAGACAGCCATTGACCTGTCCGACCGCCAGCTCGCCGAGCTGAAAGAACAGATTACGCGCACCGAGGGCAGCGACCACGCCCTCATCCTCGAGGCGCACCGGTTGATGCTCCACGACCCCATGCTCGTGGACGAGGTGAACCGGCTCATCATCGAGGACCGCATCAACGCCGAGTGGGCCGTCCGGCGCGTGGCGCGCAAAATCAAGCACCTGTTCGACAACATCCCCGACGAGTACTTCCGCGAGCGCCGCTCGGACGTGGACTACGTCGCGGACCGAATCATCCGCAACCTGATGGGGCAGGTGGTGGATGAGGAAGTGGAAGTCCCCGCGGAGGCCATCGTCGTCGCGCATGACTTGTCTCCGGCGGACGCGGCGCTGATGGCGCGCAGCGGCCGGGTGGGCGGCTTCGTGACGGACCTGGGCGGCCAGACGAGCCACACCGCCATTGTCGCCCGCGCGCGGGAGACGCCCGCGGTGGTGGGCGCCGGGCGGGCCAGCGAACAGATTTCGCCGGGCGACCTGGTGGCCATGGATGGCATCCGGGGCGTGGTGCTGGTGAACCCCTCGGACGAGCAGCTCGCCGTCTTCCGCGAGGAGCAGCGCCGCTACCAGGAGAGCGAGCGGCTGGCCCTGGCGACCAAGGACCTGCCCGCCGTCAGCACCGACGGCTTCCAGATTCGCCTCAACGGCAACATCGAATTCCTGGAGGAAATCCCCTCGCTGCTGGCGCACGGCGCGGAGGGCATTGGCCTGTACCGCACCGAGTTCATGTTCCTGGACCGGAAGACGGCGCCCACCGAGGAGGAGCACTACCGCGCCTACCGCCAGGTGTTGGAGGCCATGGGCGGGCGCCCCGTCACCATCCGCACGTTGGATTTGGGCGGCGACAAGGTGCCGGGCAAGACGAAGCACGAGAAGGAACCCAATCCGGCCATGGGCCTGCGGGCCATCCGGTACTGCCTGTCCAACCGGGAGCTGTTCCGCACGCAGTTGCGCGCCCTGTTGCGCGCCAGCGTGCACGGCAACTTGCGGCTGATGTTCCCCCTCATCTGCGGGGTGAGTGAGCTGCGTGAGGCCCGCAGCGAGCTGGAGGCCTGCCGCACGGAGCTGGGCCGCGCGGGTGTCCCCGTGGGCAAGCGCTTCCCCGTGGGCATCATGGTGGAGACGCCCAGCGCGGCCACCATCGCCGACCGGCTGGCCCAGGAGGCGGACTTCTTCTCGGTGGGGACCAACGACCTCATCCAGTACTCGCTGGCCATCGACCGCCAGAACCGTGAGGTCGCCTACCTCTACCGGCCTCTCCACCTGTCCGTGCTCCGGCAACTGCGCGGCATCATCGACGCGGGCCGGGCGGCCAACATCCCCGTGTCCATGTGTGGGGAAATGGCGGGAGATCCGCTCTACACGCTGGTGCTGCTGGCGCTGGGCTTCGACGAGCTGTCCATGACGTCGGGGCAGATTCCGGTGGTGAAGCGCTTCCTGCGCCGGGTGAGCCGCGTGGACGCCATGGAGTTGCTGCAGAACGCCATGGAGCTGACCACGGCGGAGGAAATCGAGCGCTACGTGCGCACGGAGATGGACCGCCGCTTCAGTGAGACGATGGAGCCGGGCGCGCCGGGAGTCGGCAACGCGGAGCCCGCGGACCACGAGCCCTCCGAGCATGGGGCTTCGCCCTCGGGGCGGAACACGGCCTGACCCCGCGCCCGTGAGGGCGGGGCGGACGGCGGTGGCTTGCCAACATGGCTACCGGACCCGAAGGGGATTCCGGATGCGAGCCGTCGTGTGCAACTTGCCGGGACGAGCACAGGGGCTCGCCCCAGGAGCAAGCATGTTCAATCCCGCCAACATCCAGATGGGTATGACCGCGAGAGACCGGGACGGTGAGAAGGTGGGCACCATCATCGCCGCGGACGCGGCGGGTTTCTTTATCGGCAGGGGGCGCCTCTTCATGCGCGACTGCCGGCTGTCCTTCTCGGATGTGGCGGACATCGACGGGGAGGACGTCTACCTGCGTGAGGAGTTGTCTCACCTGCCGGACCTCAAGCCGGAGGCCCTGGCACCCGCGCGGCGGACCTCCACCACGGCGGGCCTGCCGCTCCAGCACGATTTGACGGGCGGACTGGGTTGGGCGGACGACGACACCGACGAAGAGGCCCAGGTATCGTCTCCGGCGCGGGAGTCCTCCGGCATGCAGCAGTGGGCCAGCGGGGAGGGAGAAGCGGCGCCTCGTCGCGAGGCGCCTTCCGCGGATGCGCGGCGGTACACGCGCCACTGAGCGCCCCCGCCGCGGTGTTGCTCACCAGCTCGACTTGATGACGCCGGGAATCTCTCCCCGGAGCGCCTTCTCACGGAACGCGATGCGAGACAGGCCGAAGCGCCTCAGATTGCCCCGAGGCCTTCCCGTCAGCGCGCAGCGGTTCGTCACGCGGTTGGGGTTCGAGTCGCGGGGCAGTGACGCCAGCGCGTCCTGCGCCGCGCGCCTTTCTTCATAGGACAGGGTGCGGTCGCGGATGCGCGCCTTCAGCGCCGCGCGGCGCTTCGCGTACTTCGCGACCAGGGCCTTGCGCTGCGCATTGCGCGCGACCTTGCTCTTCTTCGCCATGGCTGTGTCTTTCTTGCTCAGGGGGGCGGGGGACGGACGACGTTCAGGTGGGACGGCGGCGCCGGGGATTCGTCCGCGTCGTCCGCCCCGACGTCGACGAGCAGCGGGGGCGCGAACTCACGGCCATGAAGCCGGTGCCGCGCTGCGGCCCGAAGGCGGAGCGGCCGGGTGGGGCGTCCATCGCGGCGGCGCATCAGAGCTTCACTCCCTCCGCGAGCAGCTCCCGCACCACGCGGTCGATGCCGCGCTGGTTGATGATGCGGATGCCGTGCGTGCTCACCCGCAGCTTCACGAAGCGGTTCATGCTGGGCACCCAGAAGCGGTGCCACTGGAGGTTCGGCAGCGAGCGCCGCTTGTGCCGGTTGTTGGCGTGGGAGACGGTGTTGCCGACGAGCGGCCGTTTCCCGGTGACCTGACAGACCTTCGACATGGTGGGGTCCTCTAGAGTGCTTCGATGGAGAGAAAGAGCCGCCGCCGGCCACTGCTGGCGATGGCGGGGGAGCGGTGCACGGCGCCGTTGCCCTGATTGCCGGGCCAGGACTCGCCCTTGAGGAGCGCCACGTCGAAGCGCTCCAGCGCGTGGACGGGCGCGCCGGGCCGCGTGACGTCACCCGAGGCGCCCAATGCGCCGCGCGCGACGTGCGCGTTCTCCAGCCATTCGGTGGCCGGCCCCGCGTAGGTGCAGAGCAGCCGGACGCCTACGCGGTCCACGTGGAAGCGCGGGCACATGTCGCTGGCCAGGATGTGAAGGCGTACGCCCAGCTCCGCCGCGCCGAACAGGTCCGCGTAGAGGTGCAGCAGGAAGTGCACGTCCGTGAGCCAGGCCTCGAACGGGGGCCCCTGGGGCAGCCCATCCAACCGGCGCCGCAAATCTGGCGCGTCGCCCCGTACGCGGGCGATGACGTCCAGCTCGCGGGTGGCCGCCACGTCGCTGAGCCAGTGCGCCAGCGGCGTGTCCAGGCCCCGGCGCCACACGCAGAGGTTGAGGTCCTCGCGGTAGATGCCCGCGAGCGCCTCGGGCGTCCATACGAAGGCATGGGCGGGCGGAGCGAGGGCGCGGAGGGCAGGCTGCATCAGGCGTGCTCCTCGTCCTCGTCGGGTGCGTCCGTCCGCTGCACCTGCCATTCGGGGAATGGGTCTTCCAGCCGCGCCCAGTGTTGGGGTCCGCGCGCCAGCTCCTCTGGCGTGAGCAGACAGGCCTCCAGCAGCCGGGCCATCTCCTCGTGGTCCGCGTCCTGGGTGATGAAGACGATTTCCTGCCGCCGGTCGCCGTGTGGGCCCACGCACTCGCGCTCGATGTCGGCGCGCGCCTGCGCATCCTCCGGCCACTCGGCGCGGGGCATCGCGTCCCACCACACGCCGCCGGGCTCGAAGCTGCAGGCGCCGCCCGCCTGGGCCCAGACACCCGCGATGTCCATCCGCGTGGCGAGCCAGAAGAAGCCCTTGGAGCGCAGCACGCCCTTCCAGCTCTCGTGGATGAAGTCCCACAGCCGCGCGGGGTGGAAGGGCACGCGGCCGCGGAAGACGAAGCTGCGGATGCCGTAGGTCTCCGTCTCCGGGGTGTGTTCGCCCCGCAGCTCCTTGAGCCAGCCCGGGGCGCGCCGTGCGCGTTCGAAGTCGAAGCGGCCCGTGTTGAGCACGGCGGAGGGTGGCACGCGGCCCCGTTCGGAGGTAACGAGGTGCGCGTCCGGGTTGAGCTTGCGCAGGATGTCCTTCAGCCGGGCCAGCTCCTCCGCCGGGACGAGGTCCGTCTTGTTGAGGACGAGCACGTCCGCGAACTCCACCTGCTCCACCAGCAGGTCCACCACGGTGCGCTCGTCCTCGTCCGCCGCGGCCAGTCCGCGCGTGGCGAGGTCATCTGCGGCGCTCCAGTCCCGCAGGAAGTTGAGGGCGTCCACCACCGTGACGAGCGTGTCCAGCCGCGCGACGTCCGACAGTCCTTGGCCCTGCTCGTCCGTGAAGGTGAACGTCTCCGCGACGGGCAGCGGTTCGGAGATGCCGGTGGATTCGATGAGCAGGTAGTCGAAGCGGCCTTCCCGGGCGAGCCGGGAGACCTCCAGCAGCAGGTCCTCGCGCAGCGTGCAGCAGATGCAGCCGTTGGACAGCTCCACCAGCTTCTCGTCCACGCGGCTCAGCGCGCCGCCGCCCGTCTTCACCAGCCGGCCGTCGATGTTCACCTCGCTCATGTCGTTGACGATGACCGCCACCCGCAGGCCCTCCCGGTTCTGGAGGATGTGGTTGAGCAGCGTCGTCTTGCCCGCCCCCAGGAAGCCGGAGAGCACCGTCACCGGCAGCCGGGCCGTGGCCGCGGGCGCCGTCATGGCTTGCCCTCCACGAACAGCACATGCTTGCGCACGCGCGGGTCGTACTTCCTGAGCTGGAGCTTCTCCTGCGACTTCCGCTTGTTCTTCGTCGTTGTGTAGACGTAGCCAGTCCCCGCCGACGACACGAGATGGATGATGGTGCGGTTTCCCTTGGGCATGGTGGGCTCCAGCCTCGCGGACATGACAGGGCACGGCGCGGCGATGCGCTGCCGCGGAGTCACGTCGGGACGGCGGTGTTGATGTGTTGGGTGCTGTTGTATCTGAGTTGCGTTTGTGGCGCAAGCAACTGCGCGGGCTGGACGTCCGGGGAGCGCGCGCTGCTAAGCCTCGGCGTCTTCGTCCACGTCCGGGGCGCGAGTCGCGCTGCGCCGCTTCCGGTAACGCCTGATGGCGCGCTCCAGGGGACGCAGGCCCGCCAGGCACAGCAGGGCAATGGTCATGGTGGTGACGGCGGCGAAGTAGAAGCCCAGGCCGGCGGCCAGGCCCACGGACGCGGTGAGCCAGAGGTTGGCCGCCGTCGTCAGGCCCTTCACCTGGCCGTTGTGGCGCAGGATGACGCCCGCGCCCAGGAAGCCGATGCCCACCACCACCTGGCTGGCGATGCGGCTGATGTCACCCCGGGTACCCTCTGGGGTGTCAGGGCCCAACGCCACTTCGATGAAGACGCTGGCCAGCGTGAAGCAGCACGCGCCCAGGGAGACGAGGATGTGGGTGCGCAGCCCGGCCGCCTGGCCGCGCACCTCACGCTCCAGGCCCAGCACGCCCCCCAGCAGGGCGGCCAGGGCCAATCTCAGCGCGACAATCTGCTCATCCACGAACGGGGAGCCTACTCACCCAGCTCGATTTTCTCGTCCTTGTCCGCTTCGCTCAGTTCGGGATTGGGCAAGGTGGCCAGCGTGGCCGTCAGCAGCTTGCTGGATGGCACCACGTAGGGCGCCACTTCTTCACCCAGCTCCTGGACGTACTGACCCACGCGCTGCTCGTAGTCCTCGTCCTTGGAGTTCCAGCTCCCGGCGGCGTCGGCGGACCAGACCTCTTCACCGTCGCGGCAGCGCACCAGCTTCGCGCTCACCGCGGCCTCCGCGCCGCTGCCCCGGAGCTGAATCTGGGGAGACAGCCAGAGCACGCCCTCCAGCCCCTCCACGCACAGCGTCTTGAACGTGGCGTCCGTGGGCACGTCGGGCAGCGCCGCGCTCTCCTTCACCAGGAAGTCGCGGTTCTGGTTCACCCACTGGCGGGCGATGAGGCTCCACAGCTCGCCCACGGCGACCTTGCCGTCGGGCAGCGGCTGCGTCACCACCACCAGTCGCTTCACCTGGTGCTTGTCCACCGTGTCGTAGTCACTGCGCAGCCGCTGATTCTTCACCGCGGAGCATCCGGACAGCAGGCCCAGCCCGAGCACGGGCAACAGTCGCTTCATCATGATGTCCCTCTCCCGGCCCCCTTCCGCGGGAAGGGGGCCTCCTTCAGGTGCATGCCCGGGCCAGACGGCTCAGGCCGCCTTCGGCTCGGAGTCCTTGCCACCGCCAGTCGAGCCGCCCTCACCGGAGGACGCGCCCGACTCGCGCTGACGCCGGTCGTACATGAGCTGCATCACCGCGGCCAGCACCGTGAAGGACACCACCAGCGTGGTGATGAGGCCAATGCACGCTACCAGACCCATGGAGCGCAGGCCGTTGTGGGCCGCGGCCAGCAGCGCCGCGAAGGCCACCACGGCAGTGAGCGTGGAGGACGCGACGGCCGCGCCCACGCTGCGCAGGGCCACCAGGGGGGATGTGCCCTCCAGGAAGCGATGGAGCAGGTAGAGGCCGTGACTCACCCCGAAGCCCAGGAGGATGGGCAGGATGATGATGTTCATGAAGTTCAGGCGCAGCCCCGTCAGCGCCATGATGCCCAGCATCATCGCCACGCCCACGCCGAGCGGAATCACGGACGCCAGCGCCAGCTTCACGTTGCGGAAGTCCAGGAAGTGCATGGCCAGAATCCAGATCGCGGTGAGCACCACGGTGACCTTGCCGTCCCAGAGGACGATGCGCGCCAGCCGCGCGTAGAGCTGCGTGGCGCCCGCGGCGCGGAACTCCTTCTCCACCGTGGGGGCCTTGGGGTCCCACGCGTCCTGGTCGAACTTGCCCGGCGTGTACGCGGCCTTGATGACCTTCGTCTCGTCGGAGAACTTCAGCATCTTCTGGCCGTCCATCAGGTCCACGCTCGCGTAGATGTACGTGAGGTAGCCGTGGTTCTCCGGCTTCGCGGAGGGCAGGTTGCGGAACTGCGCGGTGTAGTTGGCCGGGACGCCGTGGACGTCGAAGGGCTTGGCGTCCAGCACCTTCTTGAAGAAGTCCGCGTTGGCCTGCATCTCCGGCGGCAGCGCGGCGACGGAGAAGCCCTCGTCCTCCAACTGCTGCATCTCCGCCTTCCACTCCTCCAGCACCTTGGCGTTGGCCGCGGCCGTCTCCGCCGGGGGCACGAAGGTGAAGATGCTCACCACCTGGTCGATGGAGGGGTACTTGTGCGCGTTCTGCGTCAGCTCCCGGTACACACCTTCGGCCTCGTCCAGGTCCTTGGTGTAGATGGCCATCGGGTCGCTGGAGATGTTGAAGCGCTCGTTGATTTCGTCCTGGAGCAGCACGGACGACATGCCGTCGGGGATGAGCGCGCGGGTGTTGTAGTTGAAGCTCACGCCGTACTTGAGGCGCTCGAAGAAGCCCAGCTCCACGCCCTTGGGCGGCTCCTCCGAACCGGCCCAGGGCACCGCGGCGGCGCAGATGAGCGCGACGATGGCCGTGCTGATGCCCAGCACCATCTTCGGCTTGGGGATGCGCAGCTCCTTGCCGGTGGTGGCGGAGTTGGTGGGCGGCGGCTTCATCACGCCGATGAGCTTCTGGGGCAGCTCCGGGTTGATGCGGCCGGCCAGCGCCAGGATGGCCGCGCTCCAGCAGAACAGCGTCAGGCCCAGGATGAGCGTGCCCATGCCGGCCAGGAAGCCGAACTGGCTGAAGCCGCGGAACTCGCTGACCATCAGCACGAAGAAGGAGCCCGCCGTCACCACCGCGGCCACCGCGGCCGGACGGCCCGCGTTCATCACCGCGTCCCGGATGGCCACGTCGTACGGCTTGCCCGCGCCCAACTCCAGCCGCGTGCGGAAGACGAAGTGGATGCCGTAGTCGATGCCGAAGCCGAGCAGGATGCCGCCCAGGATGGACGTAATCATGTTCAGCTCGCCCACCGTCGCGTAGGTGAACCCGAGCGTATAAATCGTGCCCACCACCGTGCCGATGACGACCAGGAAGGTCGGCGCCAGCTTGCGGAAGAAGATGATGGTGATGAGGAAGATGGAGCCCAGGGCGATGAGCGTCACCGGCTCCAGCGACTCTTCAATCGCGAAGGAGTCATCCACCGTCGTCTTGTAGGAACCGGTGAAGCCGTAGGCGATGGTCTTCCCATCACCCATCAGCTTGTAGTCCTCCACCAGCTTCACCTTGCCCGGCTGCGCGGAGTACGCGTCAATCTGGCCCTTGAGCCGCTCGAGATAGTCCTTCGTCTTGCCGATTTCGGTGTTGTCCCACATCGGCTTGACGAGCAGCATCAACATCTTCTTGTCGTTGGAGATGTTGTAGTCGTCGCGGATGCTCTTCTTGCCAATGGAAGAGTACTTGTCGACCAGGTCCTGCATGTCGAGCTCGACGGGCTTGGAGCCGCCCAGGTCGATGAAGAACGGGTTGCTGCGCTTCAGCTTGTCGCGCAGGAACGCCATGATGCGGCGCTTGCCCTCGACCAGGTCCTCCGTCTTCACGAAGAGGACCATGTTCTGCTGGATGAACTCGACGGGCAGCTTGTAGGAGACGTTGCGGACGTTCTCCTTGTCGTCCTGCATGATTTTCGCGAGATCGTCGGCGGTGCGCTTGAGCGCGGCCTCGTCCTCCGAGCGCAGGGCGACCATGAGGAAGCCGCTGCCGCCCACCATGTCGATGACCTGCTTGACGTCCTTCACCTCTTCCAGGTCCTGGGAGATGAGGTCGAGCTGGTTGGAGTTGATGTGAAGCTTCGACGTCCCCCACAGCGACACGGCCAGCAGGGCCAGCATCACCAGGAGGACCGCCCCGGGCCTGCGGACCAGCAGTCCGGCAAAGGCGTGGGCGAAACGGGAGTGGGAGTTCGGATTTCTATCGCCGCTCATGCGGCGGCGACCCTACTGGCAAACGCCCTGACCCGAAAGGCAAAGCCCGGCCGCCCGGTCGCTGCCCTGCCACGGACGCCCGCGTCATGGCGGGGCGCCCCAGAGCCCGCCCTCAGTGGGCGGGCGGCGCGGAGACCCGCAGCACGTCGTTTTCCGGTTCCTTGGGAGGTAAAAGGAACGAGCGCGGGTGCTTCACCAGGTGCGAGAGCACGGCGCGCAGGAAGGGCAGGGCCTCGCGGGCCGGGACGTCGCGGGCGCGGACGGCCACCCCCAGCGCCAGCGAGAAGGACACCCCGAAGTTGATGAGGCCGGTGAAGGCCATGCCCGCCAGCGCGGCCAGGAACTCCGGCTGGAGCACCGCGCCGGGCCCCATCGCCGTGCCCGCCAGGGAAATCAAGCCGAGCACGAAGGTGACGTGGCGCACGTCCAGCCCCAGCCCGAAGAAGCCGCCCACCAACGGTCCCAGGACCAGCAGGAAGCCCAGTGTCACGTTGGCCCCCAGGCCAGATGCCGCGTGCTGGAAGGTATCCGCCAGGCGCCGGGCGCGGGCCTCCCCCAGAAGCCGCCGCAGCACGCGGTGGTGGGCCAGCGCCTCGGGCAGCCGCCGGTACACCACGAAGTTCTCCAGCCAACCGCCCGCCACGCTGCTCATCCACAGAAAAACGCCCGTGATGGCGGCGAATATCAACGTGCCGCTCTTCCACGGATGCAGCGAGGCCAACGTGGCCTGGGCCTTGGCCGGGCTCATGAAGGTGTGGCCGGTGATGAACTCGTACCCCAGCGCGAACACGATGGCCGTCGGGGCCACCACGCCCAGGTTGCCCATGAAGGCCGCCAACTGGGAACGGGTGATTCGCGGGATGAGCTCCACCAGGCTCGCCAGCCGCTGCCCCCGGGCACCTTCCCCCACCGCGCCCGCCAGCGTGGCCGCCGTCACGGACGGCTGCTTGGTGGCCAGGGTGAAGCCCAGCGCTTGGATGAGGAGGAAGGCCAGGGCGTAGTTGAGGCCCACGGCCAGGAAGGAGAAGAAGGGCGCCAGCATCAGGCCCGACAGGAACGTCTTGGTGACCACCGCGATCGCCGTCACCAGCCCGCCGCCCGCCGCGGAGTGCACCATCGCGTGGAAGCCCTCGCGAGTGCTGGTGATGTAGTGCTCGCCGGAGTGCCCCGCGCGTTCGATGATTTTGCGCGCCAGCATCCGCATGTTGCGCTTCACCAGCTCCACCACGGAGCGGTCCGCGTGCGCGCGCCGCAGCAGGTCCGACACCAGCGTCATGGCCTCGCGCCAGCGCGCTTCGCCTCGAGGGGCCCCCAGCACTCGGGCAATGGCCTCCATGCGCTCCAGGCCCCGGCGGATGCGCTCCAGCCGGTACACCAGGTCCACGCTGACGCCCGAGTCCTCCAGGTGGCGTGACACGCTGGCCACCACCTGGCGGCAGTCGGCCACGCATTGCGATAAATCCCGCAGCGTGTCCGCCGCCGCGTCGCGCGCCAGGACCGCGTCACAGACCAGCCGCATCCGCAGGAAGGGCGAGGCGCGGAAGGACGTCTCCGGGCTGCGGTCGCGCACGTCCTCGGCGATGCCCAGGGCCGCCACCTGCACCGCCAGCAGCAGCAGCGCGTCCATCAAATCCGCGCGCACGCGGGCGGCGGGCATGGGCTCTGGCGACGCGGGTTCGCCGACCAGCGCCGCGAGCTGCGCGAGCCGTGCGGGGGACAGCCGTGCCAGCCAATCCGCGTCGTCCGGGTTCGGGCACAGGCGCAGCAGCAGCTCCGACAGCTTGCCGCGCTCCGGAGGGGCGGGCAGCAGCGAACGGGCGAGCCGGTCCGACGCCTCCGCGAAGAAGCCCTGTCCGGCGGGCAGCCCTACCTGGGCGAAGAGCTTGAGGCCCCGGCTGCCCTCGAACACGGCGGCCACCAGCCGCGTGAGGGCGGCGCGCATGGCGGGCTCGCCTTCGAGCACGCGCACCATCAGGGCCAGCCGGCTGTCGGCGGCGGAGACCTCGGGTTCGGAGGCGTCCACCAGCGCGTGGGCGGGGATGCGCTCGCGCAGCCACTGCATCCAGCGCTCCACCCATTGGAGCCGGTCCTCCAGGCCGCCCTCGGGCACGTCGCACAGCAGCCGGTACAAATCCCGCACGGCGGAGTGGCCCGGCGCCCGGGGCGCGTACTGCATGCAGAACGCGTCCACTTCGCGGGCGGAGGGTTGCTGCCTGGGGGCGGGGGACGGCACGGG
>NZ_SRLV01000114.1:0-22368 GCF_006518205.1 Myxococcus sp. CA005
TTCCTGGGGGAGGGCGGGAACGGACGCGCGGACTGAGGCCACGTCAGTAGCCGACCGAGTTGAAGAGGAACGGATAGGTGATGATGACGACGCCACCCTTGGGGGAAGGGAACGTCCACGACTTCAGCTTGGAGAGGATGCAGGACTCGACGGAGGCATTGCGCAGCGTGGAGGACTTCGTCTTGGCGGCCACCACGCGGCCGTTCGCGCCGATGGTCCACTCCAGCACCACCTTGCCCGCAAGACCCGGGTCCTTGAGCAGCGCGCGCTCATAGCAGCCATGCACCTCGTGCAGGTTGCTGTTGATGACGCGCGCCACCGCTTCACGGTCCACCGTGCCCTGCGTGGAGGCGATGCTGCGGGCCGTGGCGCGGGTGACGGTGCCGCCCACCTTGCCCTTGCCCACGCCGCCCGCGCCCAGCGCGCCGATGCCGCCGCCGCCCTTGCCGCGCAAGAGCTCCGCGCCCAGCGTGGCGCCGCCGCCCTTGCCGCCGCCGCCCAGCCCGAAGGTGCCCAGGCCCGCGTTGGCGATGGGGGCCTTCCCGATGAGGCCGGACAGCTTGTAGTTGGAGTTCTTCGCGTTCTTGCTGCCGGGGCCACTGCCGAGCTTGTCCACGGCGGCGAGCAAATCGTTGGTGGCGGGGCCCGCGGCGGACAGCTTGGCCAGCGCCTTGAGCGCCTTGTTCTGCGGCGGCGTGGCGGCGGCCACCGCTTTCTCGGGCTGCTTCGGAGGCGGTGGCGCCTTCTCCACCGGCTTGGGTGGGGCCTTCTCCGCCACCTTCTCCTTGGTGGGCTTCTTCACCTTCTCCTGGAGGGCCTCCAGCTTCTTCTTCACCTCTTCCTTCTTCTTCGGCTCGGGCGCGATGAGGCGCAGCGCCACGGGCGGAAGGCTCTTGTGCTGGAAGTCCGCCACCTCCGGCTGGTCCGGCTTCATGACCAGGAACGCGGCCATGGCGGAGGCGAAGAGGCCCAGGCAGGTCAGCGTCAGCCAGGGCAGGCCCTTGAGCGGGTTGACGAAGACGCGCGCGGGCTTGGGTGCGGCGTAAGCCACCAGGGACATCTGTCCCTGCGTCAGGCGCGCGGCGGTGCCCTCGCGCAGCGTGAGGAAGCGGCGGCTGCCGTCGGACTCCAGGGCCGCGCCGGTGACGGGGGTGAAGCGGCCGTCACCGCCGCTCTTCTCCACGTCGGTGCCCGGCGGCACGAAGAGGCGGAAGGCGTTGTTGAGCGGCTCGGCCAGCGTGAAGGGCGCGCCCTCCGGCAGCGTGAAGCCCCACAGGGGCATGGCCCCCTCGAGGTCCAGCGAGGCCTGCACCGGCTTCTTCTTGTCCGGCGCGAAGCGGCGCGCGTCGCGGCGGATGGCGCCCCAGTACAGCTCCAGGTAGAGCTGCGCCGTGCCTTTGCCGGGCGCGATGCGCGGCGCATGCGTGGGCCGCGCCAGCGTGCGCTGCTCCTGCAGCAGCGGCCCCGTGGGCTCCGGGAGCGGATCGAGGGCGAGGTCCGCCATCAGCTCGTCCGCGAACTGCATGCCCGAGTTGGCCGCGGGGGCCGGCTCCGGCGCGGCCCGGCGGCGGACCGAGGGGACGGTGCTCGCCGGTACGCCCGCGGGAGCCTGCTGCGCTCCAGGCACGGGGATGACGGCGGGCTGCGCCTGCGGGAGTCCGTGCGCGTGGCCGCCAGCGGCGTGGACGGAGGCCTGCTGCGTCACGGGCGGAACCACGGCCACCGCGGGCACGGGCTGCGCGGGCGTGGGGTAGGCCAGTTGCGTCGCCACGTGGACGGGAGGAACCGCGGCCACCTGCTGTGGCACGCGCGCGGCGGGCATGGTGGCGGTGGACACGGGCGGGACCGCCGTGGCCGGACGGAGCTGCCGCGCGGGCGCGGCGGAGGGCGGCGGGGCCGCGGGCGCGGCGACCTGCGGTGGCGCCGCGAACGGCGTGGGCGCCTGGGCCGCGCCGAGCAGCGCGGCGACCTCGGGCGGCGGCTGCGGCTTGGCCTCCTGCGGCTTCTGCGACAACACGCGCGTCTTCAGGATGAAGGGGCCACAGAGGACCTCATCCACCGGCCGGATTTCACAGGCGGAGACGCGGTGGCCATTGACGAAGAGCCCCGTGCTGGAGCTCGCGTCCTGCACCGCCGCGCGGCCGTTCTGGAAGTAGAGCAGCGCGTGTCGCGGCTCCACGGACGGGTCATCCAGGCGCAGGTCGGAGGACGGATCCGAGCCGAGCGCATAGGTGCCCGGGACGAACACCTCGGTGCCCACGAGGAGACCGTCGCGGAGGATGACGACTTGCAAGACGCTGGGCTGGCCGCTCAACGGTGACGCTCCATTCAAGGGCTGGGGGGCGGTGCTGCCCTAGGGGTCGTACACCGTGGAGAGCGTTTCGGAGCGGAAGCTCTCGCGCTCGCGGATCATCGACCGCGTCTTCAGTTCCTTGCGGTCATAGAGGTACACGGCTCCGGACTTGTTCGTCTGTCCCTGGATGAGCCGGTCATCGAAGTCGATGCGCGCCGGGCCTCGCTGCGGCAGCGCGTTGGAGGAGGCCGTGGCCGCGTCGCCCGTCACGGGGTCTACTACGGACGAGCCCTTGGTCTCGATCTTCGGCGGCGTCTTGGAGGCCGCCTTCTTGGCGGCCTTGGACTTCGCCTGGCGCGAGGTACGGCCGCGGCTCTGGGCCCAGGCTTCGGCCGGAGCCACCAGCGTGCCGACGCCGAGAAGCTGGGCGACAGCCATGCAGAGGAGGAAGCGTCGCATCATCAACAGGTTAAGCGATGCGTGTACCGAGCTGTCAACGCACACTCCGGCACGCATGTGACGCCGTGCGCGCCCAGGTGTAGAGGGCACTCCACCCCATGTGGGGCGCGTCCACCACGGTGAGACGGGATGTTGCCGGGACGCTGGAAAGATGGCGTGCCGTGCTGCGTTCCGAGTTCGCCGGGCGGATGGGTCACCGAGACATGAATTCATCCCCTCACCGCGGGGGATGGGGGATGCTCCCGCGTGGATGCTACGGGCGCGGATGAGCAGGAATCGCAGGCGTGCGGTGCTGGCGGTGCTGACCGTGTCGATGGTCGCCACGGGCGTGGTGGTGCATCGGCTCCGTGAAACAGCCACACCCGCTCCGGTATCCGCCGCGGCGCGCCCTGTGTTGTCATCCGTGGGGCCTCGGCTCACGAGCAATGAGACATCCCAGCCGCTCTCCATCCAGGGGGAACGGCTGGTGCCGGGGCTGTCGCTGTCGCTGGGCCCTCCGCTGTCGCTGCGCCTGCCGTTGACGGTGGTGGATGCCACGCACGCCTATGCGCGGCTGCCCGCGGGGCTCGGGCTGCCAGAGGATGCGCCGCAAGCGGTGGTGGAGGCACGGCTCGTCGGGGCGGACGGCGCCGAGTCGGAGGGCTCGGCGCGGCTCACGGTGGTGAACGACGCGGCCTTCACCGACCTGACGGCGATGGTGCCCGCGCCGGATGGACGCACGCTCTTCATCACTTCGCCCTTCACCGACACGGTGTTCGCGCTGGAGGTCGACACCGGGCGCGTGTCGCGGCTGGCCACGGGAGACGGTCCCTCCGCGCTGGCGGCCTGGACGGATTCGGAAGGCCGGCCCTGGCTGGGCGTGGCGCACCGGTATCAGCCGGAGCTGTGGTTGTTCGCGCTGGACGCGCTGGACGCCGCGCCTCGGGTGCTGCCCGCGCCGCTGGGGGCGGAGGGGCTGACCGTGGATGGCCGAGCCGGCGTGGCCTTCGTGGCCGAGCGTGTGCGGGACCAGGTGCAGGCGCTGTCGCTGGCGGACGGGCGTGTGCGCTGGTCGGCGCCGGTGGACCCCAATCCTCGGGCGCTGGCGCGGTGGAGGGACCTGCTGGCGGTGGGCAGTCTCCAGACAGGGCAGATGGAGCTGCTGCGGCAGGAGGACGGGACGCTCGTCTCCACGGTGGCGCCGGGGCCGGGTGTGTCCATCGTCGGAGGGAACACCGAGCGCTTCCGCGAGCAGGTGATGGGTGGCAAGGCGCCGCGCTTCCTGGTGGCGAGCGAGCGGCTGGGGCACGTCTTCATGTCGAGCCTGGGGCCGAACGTGGGGCCCAATCCCCAGCGCATGGAGGTGAGCGCGAACAGCGGTGTGTCCGTGGTGGAGCCCTCGCGGGGCGGCTACGTGCGGCACCGGGGCTTCGGCGCGGGCGGCACGGAGGGGCTGGCGCTGGACGACGGCGCGGGACTCCTCTACGCGGCGGACGTGGGACTGGGGCTCGTGCGGGTGTTGGATGCGCGAGCGCTGGTGTCGGGGGACGCGCCCGCCCGGCGCGCGGTGCTCCAGGAGGTGGCGGTGGCGCCGCCCGACGGTACGCCGCGCATCCGGCCGCCAGAGGACTTCGGGGTCCGGGGCAGGGCGGGCGAGGAGCTCCATTCGGGCCCCAGCGCGCTGGCGCTGTCACCCGACGCGCGCACGCTGTACGTGCTCAATCGGTTCACCCGGACGGTGGCGGTGGTGGACGTGCGCGAGGCGAAGGCGGGCAAGGCGCGGGTGGTGCGTCAGCTTCCGGTGGAGACGTCTCGCGCGCAGGCCAAACGCCGGCTGGGGCAGGTCCTCTACTACGCGGACCTGGGACGCACGGGCATCACCTGTGACGGCTGCCACATCGAGGGCCACACGGGAGGCATCTTCTACGAGAAGACGCAGCCCAACCGCATCTACCGCTCCACGACGCTGCGAGGCAGCCGCGACACGCCGCCGTACTTCACCCCCGCCAGCCATGTCAGCCTCGTGGACACGGTGCGCTTCGTGGGCGCGCGCAACCGCTTCCGCAACCCGGACCTGTCGCCGTCGGAGGTGGAGGCGCTGGCCCTCTTCAACGCGCTCATCGTCACGCCGCCCAACCCCCATCGCGGCGAGGACGGCGCACCGTTGGAGACGGTGGCGTTGCCGGACGGGAGGGTGGGGCGCCCGGCGCGAGGGCGCGCGCTGTTCGAGGGCAAGGGCGCCTGTGCGACGTGTCACCCGGCGCCCCTCTATACGTTGGACCAGGACCTGGCCACGCGGGGCCGGTACCTCGAGGTGGGCACGCCGGTGGCGCTGCCGCTGAGATTGGAGCAACAGGACCTGGTGCCCGGCGCGGCGACGCCGTCCCTGGTGGGGGCGTGGGACGTGTGGCCCCTGCTGACGAGCGCCACCGCGGGCTATGGGGTGAAGGACAACCGGCTCGTGGTGGAGACGCGCTTCGCGCTGCGCGCGCTGCTGGAGACGTCAGGGCCCCAGCACGGCCACGCCAGCGCGCTGACGTCCGAGGAGCGCGATGACCTGCTGGCGTTCCTGCTCACGCTGTAGGCCGTCACCTGGCTGTCCATGCCCGGAGGACACCGGGAGTCACGGCGCCTCCGGGGGGCTCAGCGCCCGTTCCACGGGGGGCCGAATTGTCGGTCCGTGCTGTGTCACTTGCGCGGTGCTTACAGTCTTCGTGTCACCAGCGCTTGCGTTGTCACCGGGGCCTAAGGTGTAGAATCGGACTGATGCGCGCCCTCACGCGGTCCGTCTGGCTCATTCCCGTGCTCTTGCTGTCGTGTTCCGACGCGGGCCTCTACGCGCTCAATGGCCGTGGCCCTGGCGGGAAGGACCGCGCCAGCTTCGCCGGCACCGTCTGCGTGCCGCTCGCGGGCGGCGAGGCCTTTCCCACGAAGGTGATTTTCGCGCTCCAGGGCGGCGAAGGCGTCGAGCGCGAGGTGGTGGGTTACGCCAACGAGGCGCTGTCCACGCTCTCCAGCCGCTTCTCCGGTCCCTTCGTCCAGTTCGGCCTCGTCGCGTACCACACGGTGGCGACGGGCCTGCTGGGCCGCTTCTCGGATGCGTCCGACTTCCAGGCCGCGCTGCCGCGCTACGCCACCTACCAGGAGTCCGGCCCCGTGAGCGTCCGCGCCGCCCTGCGGCTGGCCAAGACGCTGCTGTCGGGCGACATGCAGACGTCCTGCCGCGGCGAGGTCGCCCGCACGCGCTACGTCATCGTCGTCGTGGTGCGAAGCCAGGACACCAGTTGCGCCAACCCGGCCTTCAACGTGGGGCTCGACTCGCGTTGCAGCGCGCTGGGCAACACGTCGGCGTGCAGCCAGTGTGAGCTCACCGCCGTCACCGGCGAAATCAAGGCGCTGGCCTCGCAGTTCAGCGCGGGCGAAGTGGTGGTGCAGCCCATCTACGTGCGCGGCGAGACGCCAGACCCCATCACCCGCCAGCACGTGGCCGCCATCGCCAACGCTGGCGGCACCGAGCCGCTGGAGACGGACGCGGCGGGTCTGTCGGGCACCCTCACCAACATCCAGTACGCCGCGCGGACCAACACCCTCAAGCTCAAGCGCTTCTTCGCCTACAACCGCAACGTGGTGGTGCGCGCCGGGCAGGTGCTCGTCGATAGCGACGGGGACGGCCTTCCCGACGAGGATGAGGCGTTGATGGGCACCGACCCCCTGCGCCAGGACACGGACCAGGACGGGTTGATGGACGGCGTCGAGGTCCGCATGGGCCTGGACCCGCTCCAGCCGGACGTCATCAACGGCTGCAACGTGTCCCTGGACGAGGACGGCGACCGGCTCAACACCTGCGAGGAGCGCGTGCTTGGCACCAACGCCTGCATCGGTGACACGGATGGGGACGCGCTTCCGGACCTGGTGGAGGCGCTGGTGATGACGAACCCGCTCATCCCCGAGGACCTGCTCGATACGGACCGCGACGGCATCACCAACGTGTCGGAGGTGGAGGCGCACGGAGACCCGCTCAGCGCCGACCTCGACTTCCACCGCGAGCGCGGCTACGGCTACGAATTGGTGGAGACCACGCCCACCGCGGACGGCCGCAGCTGCTACCAGGTGCGCGTGGAGAACGTCACCGTCGTCCCCACCCGCGAGCGGCCACACCCCTTCATCCCGGGCGAAGTCATCAAGGCGGGCACCAACGAGGTGTACCTCTACCTTCAGGCTGGCCGGGACAATGATCCACGGGGCGCGGGCATCGGCTCGCTCCTCATCCAGGAAATCCAATACAGCGAAGAGGGGGGCCGCCTGCCGGCGGGCATCATCCCCCTGGATCCCGATACCTTCATCCCGGGGACCTGAAGCCCTCCTTGGATGTGGGGTCCACCCCTCGCCCTCACTGGGGAGTTCCCCCCACACCTTTTGTTCGACGCGTCCCTGCTCGTGCCCAACTCACTGACATTCCAGGGCTTCCCCCAAGTGTCTGGTACGGATCGTTCCTTGCTAGGCGTCCGGCGTTGAAAGGAGTCACCATGACACGCGCTCGTTTCGCTTCAGCCCTCACGCTGGGGGCTTTCCTCGTCCTCGGCCCCACGGGGGCGCTGGCGCAGTCCAACAACAACCCCGACAACCCGGAGTGTCTGGGCGACCGGTGCGGCATGCCGCTGGAAGTCGGCGGTGGCTGTGGCTGCGGCGCGGGCGGCAGCGTGTGGGTCAACTACACGGACGACGGCGACACGCTGTCGTACACGGACGACGCGGACGGCGACGGCCGCGCGGATGACCGTGACAACTGTCCCTTCGTCTCCAACCGCGACCAGGCGGACGACGACGGCGACGACGTGGGCAACGCCTGCGACAACTGCGCCACGCTCTCCAACTTCCAGCAGCGCGACGCGGACGGCGACGGCATCGGCGACGACTGCGACCCGGACCAGGACAACGACGGCCGCGACAACGCGGAAGACAACTGCCCGCTGGTGCCCAACCCCGGCCAGGAGGACCTGGACGGTGATGGCCTGGGCGATGTCTGCGACCTGGACGACGACGGTGACGGCGTGCTGGACGGCGACGACAACTGCCCCCGCGTCTACAACCCCGACCAGGTCATCAAAGACGAAGAGGCTCACTTGTGCCGCGTGGATGCGGACAACGACAACATCTCCGACAGCAGCGACAACTGCCCGGGTGTGCCCAACCCCGACCAGCGGGATACGGACGGTGACGGCGTGGGCGACGCGTGCGACCCCGACATCGACGGCGACAGCGTGCTCAACACGCAGGACAACTGCCCCGCCGTCGAAAACCGCGACCAGCGCGACGACGACCGCGACGGCATTGGCGACGCGTGCGACACGCGCTACTGCCTGGTGACGAACCCCGAGCGCCCCGACGACTGCCTGGACCCGAAGTCGCCGTTCACCGTCAGCGCCGGTGGCCTGTTCCGCACGGACAAGGCCGGCATCACCATCCGTCCGCCGCTGTTCGCCAACCGCAACGGCGCGGCCATGGAGTACGAGTGGGTGGTGGTGAAGCGTCCCTCGGGTTCCATCTCGGTGGTGGAGCGTCCGCAGGGCGCCGTGACGCTCAGCCGCGACTGGCAGTACATGTACGTCGACGGCAGCGTGCCCACCTTCGTCCCGGACAAGAAGGGCGAGTACCAGCTCCAGCTGACCGCGCGCCTGGCCTTCTCCGACCGCGTCTTCCCGGACCAGCGCGTGTCCACCTCCACCCTCACGGTGCTCGTGGGGGATGAATCGGAGAAGGGCAACAACTGCAGCTCGGTGCCCGCCGGCTTCAGCGCCACCGCCCTGGGCGCTGCGCTGCTCAGCGTGCTGATGCGCCGCCGCCGTCCCCAGCAGTAACCTCGTCGTCCCCCTCCAGGAGGTCCCTTCCGCATGCGCCGCTTCGTTCGTACCTCGCTGCTCGCGGCGGGCCTCCTGGCTTCGGGCCTGTGGTCCTGTTCGGACGCCATGCTCGAATCGAGGGTGGATGCGCTCTCCAACCTCGATGACCGGCTGACGCTCCAGGGGCGGGTGTGCACGCGCCCGCCCAGCCCCTCCGGCTTCCCGGTGAAGGTGGTGGTGGTCATCGACGAGTCGGGCAGCATGTGCGTCTCCGACCCGCCGGGCGCGCAGCTCGACAACGGCTTCTGCCAGCGCCGGGAGATTCTGGACATCATCCCGGAGGGCGTCACCGAGCCCGCGCGCGTGCGCGCCCTCAAGCGGCTGGTTCAGCAGTTCCGGGAAGTGAATGCGCAGGGCGGCAACGTGCAGGTGTCCGTCGCTCCCTTTGAAACGAACGTGCGCAACGTCTGGCCGCCCACCACGACGGGGGACCGCTTCGCCCGGCCGGACAACAACATCGACAGCTACATCGAGGGCCTGCAGAGCCAGTTGGGCAAGGGCACCGACTACCAGGGCGCCCTGTCCTACGCCTACAGCCTCATTTCCAGCGACATCAACGCGGTGGCGCAGTCCAACCCGGAGCTGCTGCCGCGCACGCGCTACGTCGTCGTCTTCCTCACGGACGGCACGCCGTATCCGCGCTGCTCGGCCACCGACAACCTCAGCGTCTACGCCGACCCGGACAACCCGGACCTGACGTGGGCGGACTCGCTGCGTGACTTCTGCAACCTCACCAACACCACGGACCAGATTGACGGGTTCGAGGTGGGGACGGACCGCAACCAGAACTACCAGCTGTTCAGCTACGTGCGGCGGCTGATGGAGTTGAAGGACCAGTACAACGTGGGCGATTTGCGCATGCACACGGTGCTGCTCTTCAACCAGGAAGCGGTGCGGGCGTGTGGCCCCATCTGCCAGGACATCTACGGCGTGTACCCGGGCGTGGAGCCGGCGCGCTACCCGGAGGCCGCGAAGAAGATCGCCGCGTGGCTGCTGCGGCGCTTCGCGGACATCGGCAACGGCGTGTACCAGGAGTTCAACGACACGGGCGAAATCTCCAACCTGGGCCTGGGCGCGCTGGACTACTCGTCGTTCGCCTCGCGCAACGTGATGAAGACGTTGATGGTGGAGTCGCTCAGCTCCGCGCCGGGTGACACCGGCCGCGTGCTGGACAGTGATGGGGACGGGGTGCCGGATTCCATCGACAACAGCTTCACGCTGAAGACCAACACCTTCGTCGCGGACAGCGACGGCGACTGCCTGGATGACGGCTTCGAGTACCGCCGTGAGGACCAGGGCTTCCGCGCCGCCAATGATTTGGACGCGCGCGGGTGCAACCCGGCCTCGCCGCTGACGCCCAACTGCGTCTGCCGCGACACGGACGGTGACGGCCTGTCCCAGTTCGCCGAGGACTACCTGCGCACGCGCACCGGCATCGTGGACAGTGACGGAGACGGCGTGCCGGACGGCCTGGAAGCGCGCTGGGGGCTCAACCCGCTGGAGAACAGCGTGTCGGGCCTGGATACGGACGGTGACGGCATCCCGGACGCCCAGGAGTTGCGTGCGGGCAGTGACCCCACGCGCCGCGACAAGGCCTTCCATGAGCGCTTCGGCTACCAGTACGAGACGCGTATCGCGGAGGTCCGCCCCGACGGCAGCCTCTGCTACGACTTCACCGTGTCCAACCTGCAGCTCGTCACGCCGCCGGACCGCGCGGGCGTGAAGCAGGGCTACAACCTCTTCAAGGTGTGGTTCGCCGAGGCGCCGGAGAGTGGCGTGAGCACGGACTACGGCGTGTGGCGCACCGCCTGTGCCTGGGCGCAGTATGCGCCGCCCAGCGTGCGGGTCCCGGTGGGGCCCGAGCTGGTCTTCGAGGATGCTGACTTCCGCCGGCCCGACACCTTGAGCAACCCGTGGAACAACCAGAACGACTGTGTCGGAATCCCGCCCTCGGGGAGCGCCAATCCGTGAGCCGCGTTGTCCGAATCCTGGCGGGCGTCCTGGTGGCCGTGGCGATGGTGATGGCGTGTACGGATTCCTATCTGTACGACCCTCGCCGTGACACGGAAGTGCCGGTGGACCGGGCGGTGACATTGGAAGGCCGCTTCTGCACCGTGGGCAGCAATGAGGTGGTGCGGCCCATCAAGCTGGTGGTTGCCATGGACGCCTCGCAGTCCATGCGGGTGAGCGACCCGGACGGCGCGCGCGCCACCGCGCTGGTGGAGCTCATCCAGAACCTGCCCAGGGACCCCGAGGTGCACCTGGCGGTGATGCTCTTCGCGGGCAGCACCACGGCCTTCCTCACGCAGCAGCCGGGCAACCCGCCCCAGGACGGCTTCGTCCAGGTGTCCTCCATGGATGACGCCATGCTGCGGCGCCTGACTGAGCAGCTGCTCACCTTCCGCAACCCCGACACCTCGCCGAACCGGGACTCGACGGACTTCGTCAAGCCGCTGTCGGACATCTACTCGCTCATCAACACGGACATCGCGCGCAGCCGGCTGGACCCGGGCGGTGCGCAGGCGCTGGCGCAGGCGCGCTACTCCGTCATCTTCCTGTCGGACGGCAAGCCCACCAACGACCAGGATGACGAGCTGCTCCGGGGTGACGCGGTGGTGCGCATCCGCCAGTTGCGGGATTTGGTGGAGGACGTGCGCGTCAACACCGTGCACGTCTTCAACCCCACGCAGCCGGTGTCCTCGGTGTGCGACCTGTCTGGTGACGGGGGCTGCCCGCTGCTCATCATCAACCAGAACGCGGACCGGTTGGAGCAGATGGCGACGCTGGGCGGCGGCAACTTCCGCGACTTCCGCAACAACGAGCCCATCAACTTCCTGGACTTCACCTTCGGCCAGGTGCGCCGCGCCTTCATCGTGAAGGAGATGGTGGCCTTCAACTTCTCCGCGCCGCCGGGCAGCCCGGTGGGTGAGGCGGACTCGGACGGTGACGGCCTGACGGACGCGCGCGAGCTGGAGCTGGGCACGGACCCGCACAAGGTGGACACGGACGGGGACGGCTTCAGCGACGGCGTGGAGGTGTACTTCCGCGACCGCGGCGTGGACTTCAACCCCACGCAGGAGGCCCTGCCGGACGGCGGCGGGCTGGACCGCGGGTGTCCGCCGGCGCTGCGCGGCGTGGACTCGGACTGCGACGGCCTGCTGGACTGCGACGAGCAGTTCGTGGGCACCAACGCGACGCTGGCGGACAGTGACCGGGACGGCGTGCCGGACGGCATGGAGTGGCTGGGCGGCACGCAGGGCGCCAGCAACGACCTGGACGAGGACCCGGACAACGACGGGCTGACGAACCGCGTGGAGCTGCGGATGCACACCCGTCCGCTGGTGGTGGACACCGCGGACCTGTCGGTGAATGGCTATCGCTACGCCTTCGAGGCGGACGGCCCGCCGGACAACCTGGGCCGCCAGTGCTACCGCTTCCGCGTGGAGAACGTCCTGCTGGCCCCCACGATGGCGTCCGCGGACGACGCGGGCGTGGTGCAACGCGGGGCGGGCTTCAATGACATCGCGTTGTCCGTGGCCATGGTGCCCGGAGACGACCCCACCGCCCGGACGCTTGTCCGCACCTTCCGCGTGAATGACGTGCGCTACCCGGTGGGCGGCATCAAGTCGCCCGCCGATGGCGTCATCCGCGTGGAACCCGAGCAGCTCGTCGACGGCTGCCCCGGCCGCCCCGACGACGTGCCCCCGACGCCTTGAGAACCGACGCCATGCCCACCTCTGTCCGTCTGTTGCCGTTCGCGTTGCTCGTCCTCGCCGCCTGTTCGTCTGGAGGAGGCGAGACACCAGACGCGGGGACTCCCGTGGTGGAGGACCTGTGCAATTCGCGCGAAGAGGCGCTGACGCGGCCCGAGTGCGAGCTCAAGCCGGGCGAGCCGCTGGAGCGCTTCCTGGCGCTGGACAGCGAGCCGCGCGCTGGTGACCAGGACTGGTACCGCATTGTCCTGCCGCCCGGCACCAACGCCCGCACGCTGCTGAACGTCAACGGGACGTACCTGGCGTCCAGCACCGCGGTGAATCTGTCCGTCACCATCCTGGGGCCGCTGCCGGACGGGAAGGAGGGCTCGCTGGCGAGGAAAGAGGACAAGCACGCCCAGGGCGCGCCCCGTCCGGTGGACATCGTGTTGCCGCTGCGCGACGGGCTGGAGAACCAGACGCTGCTGGTGCTGGTGCAGGACGCGCCAGACGTGCCGTCCCGGCCCAACTTCGACGCGCGCAACAAGTACCGGTTGACGGTGCGCATCGACCAGAACCCGGACGCGCAGGAGCCCAACGACACGCACGAGACGGCCACGCCGCTGGTGCTGACGCAGTCTGGGGAGATGCTGATGGGCGCCTCCACCGGCTATCTGGCCACGGACAATGACGTGGACCACTATGCCTTCGACCTGGCGGAGGGGAAGATTGCCTACGTGCACGTCACCGCGCCCGACCTGGACGCCGTGCCCAACTGGCGCCTGTCCTACGAGCTGTGGCGCCCGGGCTTCACGGAGAAGGAGGACGAAGGCGTGGTGCTGCCCCAGGTGCGCGGCGGCGAGCTGGCCACCGCGCGCAAAATCAAGAAGGCGGAGCTCCCCGGCCACTGGACGCTGGTGGTGAAGGGCTACCGCGGCACCAATGACCGGGACACGGCCCAGGGCGACCTCACGCAGCCCTACGAGGTGGAGGTGCGCGTGCTGGAGGAGGAGGACGCGCAGGACCGCACCGCGCCGGGCAATGACCGCGCGCAGGAGGCCACCACGCGCAACCTCGTCAGCGCCACGCCCGGCGGCGCCGGCTCGTCTGTCTCCTTCACCGGCCGCCTGGGCTACATCCCCGACCGGGACTGGTACTCGGTGCGGCTGCCGGCCTTCAGCACCCCCACGCTGCTGCGCTACCGGCTGGTGCCGCTGGAGACGGGGGGCCGCTTCCCCGCGATGCCGGTAACGGCCTCGCGCGTGGTGCACGTGTTCACCCTGATCGCCACCGGGGGTCCCCTGAGCGAGTCGCGGGAGAGCTGCGCCACCGACGCCGCCGTCTGCCCGCGCGACTTCTCGGAGAATCCCGACGCCCGGGGCCTGGTGGATCGCTTCTGCCGGCGCACGGATTTGCCCGCGCCCATGTGTCTGCACTCGTCTCGCGAGGAGGCCGTGGGCAACTCGCGCTTCACCGCCCTGAGCAACTTCCGGGGGGTCATCCCGGTTCCGGCGCATGACGCCGCGCTGATGTACTACTTCCTGGTGCAGGACAACGGCTCGTGGGTCGACGACAAGGACTACCGCCTGGAGGTGAGCTGGGATGTGGAGGACGCGGACGAGCTGTCTCGCTACGTCAATGGCGCGGAGGCGCCGTTGGCGCGGACGCTCGCGTCCACCACGGCCTTCCCGTCGCCGCCCGACACGGCGGAGTTCTCCGTCACGGGCCAGCTGTCGCACGGCCACGGCCGGCTGCGCAGCGGCACGGACCGCATCAACGGGCTCGGGGTGCGTGGCCCGCTGGACTACGACGCCGTGCCTTCCGACGTGGACTCGTACGTGTTCGACCTGCCCTCGGTGCCTCCGCCGGAGGACCGGACGTGGCTGCTCCAGTGGGAGGTGGCGAAGCTGGCCGACGGTGGCACGCCGCACGGCCTGGCGCTGGACCTCACCTTCTGTGACGGCGATGCGACGGACGCCGGTGTCGGCACCTGCACGCCGGTGCGCACGGGCAACCGGGGGCCGCTGACGTTGGGCTACCGCTCGGACGCGCTGCGCGCCTGGCACACGCCGTCCAACGCGGGCACCAGCAGCCTGCAGTCGCTCTACCAGTTGGAGGACCGTCCCAACTCCACCGTCGTCACCCTGGCGCCCTATGCCTGCGGCTGCCTGGAGCGGCGCTTCATCCGCGGCGGCACCCTGCGCGTGGACGTGACGGCGTCGGAGCGGCTGGACTACGAGCGGGTGAACTACACGCTGCGCACCGGCCACGGGGACTATCCGCAGAGCTACCCGGTGGACGGCGGGACGACGGTGTCGTGCCCGGTCGTCACCGACGGTGGGACGACGCCGGACGGAGATGGCGGCGTCATCCAGAACTACGCCGGGGGCTGCAACTTCACCTACCAGCCATGAGGCGGGTGGCGTCAGGGCGGGAGCGCTGGCTCCCGCCCGTCACGCGGTGGTCCGCGAGGACTTCAGGGCGCGACGCCCAGCCCGTTGAGGGTGATGACCTGCTGGGCGGCGTTGGCGGCATTGGATTCGATGGTAATCGTGCCGTTGTATTCCACGTCATCGGTGGGCATGAACGCCACCGTCAGGTAGGCGCGGTCATACGTCTCCAACCGCAGCGGCGTGCCTGGGGTGAAGCCTTCGGGAAGCTGGAGGGTGAAGACGCTCGGCGCCGACAGGGTGATGGCGGTGATGTCCAGCGGGTCCAGGCCGCGGTTCTGGATGGCCAGCGAGTTGTAGGCCGTCTGCCCGACGTAGGTGCCGTGGTTGAACTCGCGGTTGAACGTCAGCGCCGCGCGGTCGATGAAGAGTGTGGGCGCCTGGGGAAGCTCCGTCTCCTCCCCACAGCCAGCCAGGGCGAAGAAGATGATGGGGAGCCAACGGGTACGCAGTCGCATGGACATACACGCCTCGCATGAGGGTCTGAAGATGACGCCGGTTGTAACAGTGTTTGGCCGCAAGGCCCAGGCAGCAGCGGTGCTGCTTTTTGCGTCGCTTTGGGGTGCCTGCGACGGCACGCGCGAGGACTTCATCGGCGCGCGTGTGAAGGACACCTGCGGCGCGGCCTGGCCTGTGTGCGACCGCGTGGCGGGCTGTATTCTCGGCTCGGAAAGTTATTCGGAAGGCCGCTTCCCTGGCCGGCAGCAGCTCATCGTCCAGTTGAAGGAAGCCTCCACCGTGAAGGTGAGTCTCTTCCTGGAGGACGTCACCGCGGCGGGAAGTGAAACCGTGATGCTCTTCCATGAAGAGGGCTGCCGGGCGCGCATCCGCCGGGCCACGGAAGGGCGCGCGGTGTTGGATGTGATGGAGCGACAGGGCTCCTTCACCGAGGAGGCGGAGCTCACCGGCGTGGGCGACCACCTCATCGAGTTCGAGTCCGACATGCAGGCGCGCTACATCATCAAGGTGGACGTGACGCCGCTGCGCAATCGCTAGCGTCAGCCCTTGAGCTTGCGCACCAGGTGGTCCGCCACGCGGAAGCTGTTGGCGCTGATGGTGAGCGTGGACGGCACGCTGCCGCCGGTGGGCATGAAGCTGCCGTCCACCACGTAGAGGTTGGGCACCTCGTGGGCGCGGCAGTCGCGGTCCAGCACGGAGGTCGCCGCGTCGTCGCCGAAGCGGCAGGTGCCGTGCTGGAGGATGGACGTCTCCCCGGTGGTGGTGCCGCGGCGGACGTCATCCGGGTCCAGGCGCAGGAGGACCTCCTCTCCGCGCTCCACCAGGAAGCGCGTGGCCGCCAGGTCCATGGGGTGCCGGTCCACGGTGATGGCCGCCACGGGGATGCCGTAGCGGTCCTTCACGCTGTCCTCCACGCTGACGTAGGTGCCGGCGGTGGGGAGGAACTCGGCGTAGACCTCGAACTGGAGGATGCGTGAGTCGCGGTACTCCCGCATCTTGTCCTTCAACGCCTTGCCGAAGAGGGCCTTCTCGCCCTTGCCCGCCAGCCCCACTGCCGCGTGGATGGGATTGGGGTGGGCCCACATGAAGCCCAGCGTGCCGCCCTTGCGGAAGCCGAACTGGGCGTCGGGCATCAGGTAGAAGTCCTGGAGGCTGCGGTTGACGAAGGGAGATGGGTCCTTCAGCCACGGCCGCGCGGCGGACTGCTTCGACAGGCGGAAGGTGGCGTGGGATTCGCCGAACGAGCTGAAGGTGAGGTTGCGCCCCACCAGTCCGTTGCCGTTGGCCAGGCCTTTCGGGAAGCGGCTGGAGGTGGAGTTGAGCAGCAGGCGCGCGCTCTCCACGGCGGTGCAGGACACGACGATGACCTTCGCCGGCTGCTCGCGCGTCACGCCGTCTGCGTCGAGGTAGACGACGCCCCGCGCGCGGCCCTGCTTGTCCACCTCCACCGTGCGCGCCATGCAGCCGGGGCGCAGGTCCACGTTGCCGGTGGCCACGGCGGCGGGGATGAGGCTGGCGTTGGTGCCGCTCTTTGCGCCCGTCTCGCAGCCGTAGCTGCCGCACAGCGCGCAGTATGAGCACGGCGCGCGGCCCCGGTAGGGCTTGCTGATGATTCCGCGCGCGGTGGGCAGGGAATGCCAGCCCATGGCGCCGCACGCCTTGTCGATTTCCTTCGCCACCGGATGCACGTCCAGCGGCGGCAGCGGGTAGGGGCCACTGCGCGGCTCGGCGAAGGGGTGGGGGACGGACTCGCCGGACACGCCCAGCTCCGCCTCGGCCTTGTCGTAGAAGGGCGCCAGCTCCTCGTAGGAGATGGGCCAGTCCGCCACGGTGCTGCCGGGCACGGCGCCCAGCGTGGAGCGCAGCCGGAAGTCCACCGGCTTGAGCCGGTAGAAGAAGCCGCTCATGTGGACGGTGCCGCCGCCCACGCAGTTGGCCGTCCACGCCGCGCTCGTCTTCTCGTAGCGGCCCTTCGCGCCCTGGCGCACCAGGTGCGGCTCCTCCCACGGCACCGGCATGAAGAAGTTCCGGCGGCTGTTCAGGATTTCGTCGTGGATGAAGTCCTTGGGCTGGTAGTGCGGGCCCTTCTCCAGCACCACCACCTTGAAGCCCGCGCGGCCCAGCTCCAGCGCCATGGGCGCGCCGCCCGCGCCGCTGCCGATGATGCAGACGTCCACCTCGGGCAGGCTCATCGGTGGACCCCACACTCACGTAGGCACTTGGGCCCGTCGTAGCCTTCCGGCGGCGCGGAGGCGACGGTGCCCACGGTGTCGAAGCCCATCAGCCGCCAGCCCACCTTGCCCTGGTTGCCGCCGTAGGACGGGTCCCCGAGGAAGCCCTCCAGCGTCATCACCGTCAGCAGCTCGAAGAAGTGCGCCTCGCCGCTGCGGGGCGGGCTGTCCTTGAAGAGGGTGAGCAGTTCGTCCTGCTGCTCGGCCGTCAGGGCGGCGAAGCCCTTCTGGTGCATGCGCTGGGCGCGGCGCTCCAGGGCCGCCACGCCAGAGAGGAAGTCCTCGCGCACGGGCTCCAGCTCAGGTGTCTGGAGGATGCGGTCGATGTAGACGGGGACATTCGCATCGAGGGCGCCCGGGTCTTCGTCTCGCGGGAGGATGCGCTCGGTGGCGGCGGCCACCACCGCGTATTCGAAGGAGGAGAAGGTGCGCGGGGCCTGGCCGTCCTGCTTCGCCGCCAGGGGACCTGTGTCCGCGGGGGGCGTCTTCTCTTGGGATTCGGAGGAGCGCTTGCAGGCGGGGCCGAGCAACACCACGCCTCCGCCCAGGAAGGTCAGCCGCTGGATGAGGGAGCGCCGGGACAGGCGCCCCCGATTGGAATGCGCACGTGTCATACGGCGCGCGAGCCTAGCGCACGCAGGCGCTTCGCGCTGGCTTCATGAAACATGCGCGGTGGCTCCCCGCCGCGCGGCGCTGGCGTAGGATGCCGCCACGACGTGCAGGGCCGACAACACACGAGGAGTGGCACATGAAACGGCATGCCTGGGCTCTGGGCCTGGTGCTCGCGCTGGGGTGTGGCAAGGACAGCAACCCGACGCCCCCTGACGCGGGCGGTAACCCCGACGGCGGTCCGATCGACACCTCGCCCTTCGCGAAGTTCGTGGTGGATTCGAGCGAGGGACAGTTCGACCCCATCTCCTCCATCGCCATGGCCGTGGGTCCGCAGGACCGCATCGGCATGGCGTACTTCGTCCGCAACGGGACGATGCGGGAGAATGTGGAGAACATGGACCTGATGTACCGCGAGTTCAACGGCGGGCAGCTCGGCGCCGCGGAGCGCATCGCCACCGTGCAGCGCGTGTACGGTGTGTCCGTGGCCTTCGGGCCGGACGGTCAGCCGGTGGTGACGTACCTGGGCGGCGACCGGGAAGATCCCTCGTCGTTCTGGTTCCAGAGCGACCTGGCGGTGTCGTATCGCAGCGCCTCCGGTGCGTGGACAGAGCGCATCGTCGTGCGGCAATCGAATGAGGCGCAGCCCGTCAATCCCGCGATGGACGTGGGCTTCCTGGTGGGGCTCAACCCCGCCATCGTCTTCAACGGGAGCGAGGCGATCGTCGCCTACCGGGATGGGAAAAACGGGCAGTACGAGCGACAAGACTTCCAGTCCAGTGACCTGGAGATTGCCAGCGGCGGGCCCACGAACTGGCAGCGCCGAGTCGCGGTGGCCTCCGGTGATACCAAGATGGGTTACGGTGGGCACATCTCCATGGTGATGGCGGGGACCCAGCCAGCTCTGGTGCACGACAAGGCGCCAGAGGCCGCGCAGGCCACCGGCACGGACGTGCACTTCCAGCGGCGCAATGCGGACGGGCTCACGTGGTCGCCGGTGGTGCGCGTGCAGGCCGTTCCGAATACGCAGCTCGGGGCCTCGCTCGCGTATGACTCGGTCGAGGGGTTCGGCGTCGCCGTGCTGAACCGGAACTCGAACACGTTGACGTTCACGGAATGCGCTGACGCCTCCGCGACATCCTGCACGTCCGAGCGGGACTGGTCCATGCCGGACCCCGTGTTCAACAACGGCACGGGCGGCTGGTATCCGTCGCTGGCCTTCGACCCGGTCCACCATGAGCCGTCCATCGCCTTCTACATCTGCGCCGCCGAGTCCGGCCGCAATGACACGAGCTGCAACCCGAACGACGACGCGTTGGTCATCTCCACGCGCATCCAGGGCATCTGGCGGGAGACGCTGGTGGACGCCGGCGGTGGCTGGTCGCCGAAGCTGGCGTACCTCTCCAGTGGCAAGCGCGTCGTCCTGTACCGGGCGCCGGTGGTGGCGCAGGACAAGGGCGTGCTGAAGCTCGCGGTGGAGCGATGACGCCCGCGGCCCGCACGCTCGCTGCCGTGAGCTTGTCGGCCCTGATGGCCGGGGCGGGGCTGGCCGCGTGCGGCCTCGCGGACAACTCGCTGGGCGGCAGCGTGTCCGAGCTCTTCCCGCTGGAGGTGTCCCGCGTGGAGGTGCTGCGCAACGCGGAGGCGTTCCAGGTCAGCTACTACCGGAACAATGATTTGGACGTGGACCTGGTCGTCCGCCTCACCGTGTCCACGGAAGGGCTGGACCTGCGTCCCGGGACAAAGGTGAACCTCGCTGGCACCACGCCGTCGGGACAGGCGCGGGCCACGGTGGTGCACCTCAACGCGGGCGAGCCCGCGCGCGTCTTCGGGCCGGTGAACAAGGGCGACTTGCAGTTGGAGTCTGGAGGCAACCCGGGCGAGCCCACGCGCGGAGACTTCTCCATGTCCTTCAGCCGGGGTGATGGCTTTGGCGCTGGCCGCAACCTGGAGGGGACGTTCTCCGTGGTGGCGCAGGATGCGAGCTTCGGCCCGGACCCGGGCCAGTTGCTTGACGGCGGCGTTCCTCCCGACGCGGGCACGCCTCCCGAATAGCGGGAGGGGCCAGAGCGCGTCAGGCAGGCTGCTGTTCGGAAATGTCGGGGGTTTGGGTGCCGCGAATGTCCCGACATTTCCGAACAGTGAGCTGCGGACGTGCTGACTACTGGGCCACGCAGGTGTTGCTGGCCAGGCCCTGGGACACGGAGGCCTGGGCCACGGCGTGCTGCGCGAGCGCCTGCGCGCCACCCTCTTCGTACACGCGGCGGGCCACGGCCAGCGCGTCACGGGCGTGGACCGTCAGCGTGGTTCCGGCGGCATCCGTCACCGCCACCGCGCCGTCCGTCGCCTCCTGGGCCTGGATGAGCATGGCGCCGGCGTCGTCGCGGACCACCATGCCGTCCTCGAGCGGCTCGAAGTAGCGGACCATCGTCTCCTGGCCCTCGCGCGCCAGCTCCATGCGCATGACGCCCGTCTCCACGTCACGCGACAGGCGCAGCGTGTCGGTGGGGCTCAGCTTGACGATGCGGGTGGTCTCCGGCGCGCCGTCGATGCTGGCGACGGGGTTGCTGCCCGTCCAGAACTCGATGCTGTTGATGACGATGGCGTCGATGAACGCGCCCAGCCCGTAGACGGGGATGATGGTGAGCACGAGGAACATCAGCCACTGCACGAACTTGTTGCCGGAGATGTTCTTGTTGAAGTTCCAGATCTTCTGCGTGAGCTGGAACTGGCCGAAGCAGCCGGTGGCGTGCATGGACATGAAACCGGCGAACATCATGGCGAGCCAGGGGGACGGACGCTTCATTCTTTGACGTCTCCTAGAGGGGGGAGGCTTGACTCCCAGTGCGCCGCGAACATGCCACGGCTCGCACGGGTGTCACGAGTCCCTTCCACACTCCGTCCGCTGTTTGCCAGTCCGCCGCGCCAGACGCCTGCGGGTGCCTCAGTCCGTCTCGCTCTGAACGAGTCCGTACTTGTGGAGCAGCGAGTACAGGTGCTTCCGGTCCAGCTCGGCCTCGCGGGCGGCGCGGGCGATGTTGCCTTTGGCGCGGCCCAACAGCCGGGTGAGGTACTCGCGCTCGAAGGCGCGGATGAGCTCGTCCTTGCAGACCTTGAAGGGGCCGGTGAACTCCACCGGCAGGGAGTCCCCGGCGGCGGCGGGGGCCTCGCGGGTGAACTCGCGCAGCAGGGTGTCCCCGGCCAGCTCCGGAATGTCCACCATGTGCCGGGCGCGCTCCAGGGCGTTGCGCAATTCGCGCACGTTGCCCGGCCAGGTGTGCCCGGTGAACTGCTCGCGAATCTTCTCCGGCAGCCGGGGCCACAGGCCTTCGCCCGCGAAGGCATCCACCAGCAGGGGGATGTCCTCCTTGCGGTCTCTGAGCGAGGGCAGGCTGACGGTGAAGACGGAGAGGCGGAAGTAGAGGTCCTCGCGGAAGCGGCCCGCCTGCGTCTCCGCCCACAAGTCCTTCTTGCTGGCGACGATGATGCGCGCGTCGAAGGAGATGGGGGATGAGGCGCCGAGCCGGCGAAACTCCCGGTCCTCGATGGCGCGCAGCAGCTTGGGCTGCAGGTCCAGGGCGAGGTCGTCGATTTCGTCCAGGAAGAGGGTGCCGCCGTTGGCGCGCTCCAGGCAGCCGATGCGCTGGCTCACCGCGCCGGTGAAGGCGCCCTTCTCATGGCCGAACAGCTCGCTCTCGATGAGGGAGTCGGACACGCTGGCGCAGTCGAAGACGACGAGCGGCCCGCCCGCGCGGGGGCTGAGCTTGTGGGTGGCCTTGGCGGCGGCACCCTTGCCGGAGCCCGTCTCACCGACCAGCAGCACGGTGGAGTCGGTGGGCGCGATGCGCTGGAGCAGCGCGAAAATCTGCCGCATGGGCAGGCTGCGGCCCACCAGGTCGCCCAGCCGGTCCTCCAGGATGGGCTCGACCTGGACCGGGGAGACCTGGGGACTGAAGCGCAGCCGGACGTCGCCGACCTCCAGCAGGGCGCCGGGGCGGAGGAAGGCCTCGCGCACCTGGGCACCGTCCAGGAAGGTGCCGTTGGTGGAGCCCAGGTCCTGCACGAGGAAGCGGTCCCCCTGGCGGCGCACCACCAGGTGGTTGCGGCTCACGGTGGGGTGGTCGATGACGACGTCATTGTCCGGGGCCTTGCCCACGCGGAGGGCTTCATTGGCCAGGGGGAAGACGGTGCCGGCGCGCTCGGTGTCCAGCAGGACGAGGTGGAAGAGCTGGGCGGAGAGCCGTTCCCCTTGAGTCCGTGCGCCAATGACGGTGTGAGAGGGGATGGGTGCGGGGG
>NZ_SRLV01000115.1:0-22266 GCF_006518205.1 Myxococcus sp. CA005
TGAGCGTCTCGTGGGCTCGGGCCGGGGGGGCGGCAGGGCCGGTTCCGGCCACGCCCAGGCGGCGGCGCGGCGCTGCACGCGCAGGGCCACCAGCTCACGGCGCTCCAGCGCCTGCACCAGCCGGTCTCGCACGCGGGCGTCCTGCCGGGCGCGGTCCAGCGAGCTGGCGTTCCACGGAAGGATGCCACCCAAGGCCTCGTACATCTCCAGCAGGGGCCTGCGGGCGGAGGTCAGCCAATGGTCGAGCTGCCAGGTGATGTGCTCGGCCGGGACGCGCTCCCGCTCGTCGAGGGCTGTCACGGCTCGCATGACGAGCAGTTCGTATTCTTCGGCTCCAGAGCGGAGCCGCCAGGGGCCAGGGAAGCCGATTCCAGGGACGGACATGACGACCTTGTCGGGGCTTCAGGGAAAGGGCCGCGTCCAGGACGCGGAATGGACGCAGAGTGTACCCGGGGCCGGGTGAAGCTGCATCCCGGCCTGCACGAAATCTGCACGA
Source organism: Myxococcus sp. CA005 (assembly GCF_006518205.1). NCBI lineage: Bacteria > Pseudomonadati > Myxococcota > Myxococcia > Myxococcales > Myxococcaceae > Myxococcus > Myxococcus sp. CA005. The sequence goes on from NZ_SRLV01000115.1 coordinate 497, forward strand.
ACATTCCTTGGCAGCCGCACAAGGGGGCCATCACCGTTGCACGGGGGGCGCAGATCCTGCGCCCATGAACGCACCTCCTCCGCTGCCTCCCCGTCCGCCGCGCGCGCCCGAAGGCGCCCTTCGCCGGGCCCTGCGCTGGCTCGTGGCCCACCACGTCTTCGGCAGTCTGGTCATCGTCGTCTTCGCCACGGCCGTCATCGCCGGGCAGGTGGCGGACCGGACGGACTTCGCCAACTCGGAGCTGGCCGCCGGGGTGGAGGACCGCTGGGGCGCGCCCGTCATCCAGCCCGCGCCGTCCCTGCGCTACGTGCACAGCGGCACCATCTTCACCGAGCTGAAGCCGCTGCCCTTCGACCGCCAGCACGTCGAGGTGCAGGCGAAGATGAACTACCGTAAGCGCGGGCTGCGCTACTTCTCCGGCTTCGATTTCACCCTCAACGCCGACTACGCGGTGGTCAACCGCGAGAGCACCGACATCGACGTGGCGTTCATCTTCCCCATGGAGATGGACAAGTCGCAGGTGCTGCTGTCGGAGCTCCAGTTCCTGGTCGACGGCACGGAGTCCAGCCTGGACCTGGGCGAGTCCGGCAACCGGCTGGTGTGGACGGGCCGCATCGCCAAGGGCGCCACGTCCCGCTTCACCATCCGCTACCGCGCCCGGGGGCTGAACTCATTCGTGTACCGCTTGGATCCAGCGCTGCCCGCGCGGGACGTGCGCGTCCACGTCGCCGTCGAAGGAGGGGAGAACTACGACTACCCGTCGGGTGTGCTGGCCGCGTCGTCGGTGAACACCACGGCCGACGCGGTGACGCTGGATTGGGCCTTCCAGTCGCTGGAGTCGGGAGTGAACCTGGGCGTCATCCTCCCGTCGGAGAAAACGTTCGACGCGCTGGTGGGCACGATGGCGACCCGGGCCTGGGTGCCCTTCCTGGGGCTGCTCGCGCTGCTCGCGGCCCTGGGGTTGCGCCACCGCCGTTCGCTCGCGCTCCACGAGACGTACCTGCTGGCGTCCGTGTACGGCTTCTTCTTCGTGCTGCTGGCGTACCTGGCGGCCTTCATGAACTTCTACGCCGCCTACGCCGTCTGCGCGGTGGGCCTGGGCGCGGCGGTGGTGGTGTACGTCCGCTGGCTCTTCCCGAAGGAGCGGACGTCCGTGCTCGCGGCGCTGTGGGGCGCCACGCTGGTGGTCCCCACCGGCGCCGTCATCCTCCAGGGCTACACCGGCCTCATCTACACGCTGGAGATCCTCGCCGCGCTGCTGGGGCTGATGGTGCTCTCCACCCGCGCTGGTGTGCGGGCCTTCCTCTCCGACTTGTCCCTGCCAGGTGAGCCTCCGCGCGCCGCCGTGGCTCCCGCTGCCTCCACCCCTGTCACCCCGGAAGCGAGCTGATTCCGCCATGTGGACCGTACCGCTCTTCGTTGGACTCCTGCTGACCACGGCCGATGGCTCGGCCGCCAAGACTCCCTCCGGCACCGCCACCGTGCCGCTTCAGGAGCTGATTCCCCTCTACGCGCAGCGCCAGACGGCTCCCGCTGAAGCACCTCCGATGGAGGCACTGGTGAAGAGCCAGCTCAAGGGCCGGCTCACGGCGGATGCCCTCTTCGTGGACGGACACTTCGACGTGGAGGTGCTCGCGGACGGACGCTGGACGCAGGTGCGCCTGCTCCAACTCGACGCGGACACGTACCCGGCCACGTTGCCCTCGTTGGAGGAAGGCACCGTGGGCGTCGTCGACGGGTACCTCTGCCTGCTCACGCGGAAGGCCGGGCGCTACGTCTTCGACGTGGGCGTCTCCATCCGCTCGCCCGGAGCGGGGCCGGAGCGCCGGGCCCAACTGCGCTTCGGGCCCCACGCGTCCCCGGTGCCGCTGGCGCTGGAGGCGGACACGTCTGTCTTCACGCTCACCGAGCCGCTGGCTTCGATGGGAGGCGAGTCTCACGCCGTCTATCCCGTGCAAGGCATGCTGCGCGTCGGCTGGCGCGCGGCGGTGGCTCGGGTGGCACAAAGCCAGAAGCAGCAGGTGCGCCCGCCGCTCGAGCCGCGCATCACCGAGGCCACCGCGTCCTGGGTGTCCACGCTGGAAGGCAGAGCCACGCTGCGCGTCAGCTATGCGCTGAGCCTGGACCGCGAGCAGCCGCTGGAACTGGTGCTGCCGGAAGGACACCGGCTGGAGCGCGTCACCCTGAATGCCATTCCCGTCCCCGTGGAGTCGGAGAACGGCCCCCTGGCATTGAAGGTCGCTCCGGCGCGGCTGGGAGAGACGGGCGGGACGCTGGAGGTGGTGCTGTCGCGAGAGCTGGGCGTGTTCCACCTCTCCGGCCGGTTGAAGCTGGCGTTGCCGCGAGTCTCCTGGCCGGTGGCGGAGCTCCGCGCACGCGCGCACTTCCCCGCGGTGTTCAACTATCGGCGCGAGGGCGGCAGCCTGGAGCAGTACGAGTCGACGGAATCCGTGGCCGCGGGGGCGTCGGGCCTGCCCGGGAAGGCGCTGCACTTCCGCCAGTTCCTGGTGGCCGCGTCCTCGCCCACGCTGGAGCTGGGCTACTCCGTGGACATCTCCGACAGCTACTTCCGTTGAAGCCGGGGCACGGGCGCCACCACCGCGAAGGTGGTGCCCGTGTCGGAAGGAAGCAGCTCCAACCTCGCGTGGAAGGCGCGCAGCATGGACTGGGCAATCGTCAGCCCCAGGCCCGTGCCGCCGCGCTCGCGGGCAGTGGTGAAGAAGGCGTCGAAGATGCGCGCACGGTTGGACTCGGAGATGCCCTTGCCGCGGTCCTTCACCACCACGCGCACCAGGTCCGCCTCCGGGGCCTGCTCCACCGACAGGTCCACGCGGACGGTGTCGCCACCGTGCTGGCGGGCATTGGTGACGAGCTGCCACAGCACATCGTCGAGCACTTCCTGCGGGAGGCTCACCTTCAGGCCCGCGGGTGGTGCCGTCACATGGATGGCCGTGGCACCGTCGGCGCGGGCGCGGAGGGCGAGCCCCTCCAACAGCGGGCCCAGCTCCACCTGCGCGGGCGTGGCCGTCATGGAGTCCGCCCGGGCCAGCTCCAGCAGGCGCTGCACCAGTCGGGTGAGCCTGCGGGCATCCGCGTCCACGTTGGCGAGGAATCGCGCGCGTTGCTCGGGGGACATCGCGTCGGCGCTGTCGCGCAGCAGCTCCACCGCGCCTTGGATGGAGGCCAGCGGCGTCTTGAACTCGTGCGACACGTTGGCCGCGAAGGAACGGATGTACTGGTTCCTGTCTCGCAACGCGGTGGCCATGCCGGCCAGGGATTCGGAGAGCTCGGCCAGCTCGGCCACCACGGGGCGCGCCATGGGCTCGAAGCCCGAAGGGTCGCTCATGGCGATGGCGCGCGTCTGCTTCACCAGCGCGCGCACCGGCCGGCCCACCAGCGCCGCGGCGGCCAGGGACATCAGCGCCACCGCGCCGAGCAACACGAAGCCAGTGGCGGTGAGGTTCCACCGGTCCGCGTACGTCGCCTTGGCGAACGTCATGGGCGTGCGCGTCAGCACCACCGCGCCCCAGACGCGATCGCCTTCCAGCACGGGCAACGCCACCGTGACGCGGATGCCGGTGTCGCGGCTGAGCGACGCCAGCGGGGTGTCCTCGGGATCGGCGACGCGGCGGCGCAGCACGCTGACGGGCTCGCCGCGCAGGGCCCGCTGGACCTCTGTGCGGTCCGCCAGCGTCGTCCACAGCAGGGCGGAGCTGCTGCTGGCCACGACCACGCCCTCGGTGTCTACCACGCGGATGCCGGCCAGCGTCGCCGCACGCACCTGTTCGAGCAGCGGCGTCAGTTGCAGTCCAGCCGCGTGTGACAGCGGCTCCGCGGGAACACGTGAAGGCCGAGGCGTGTCGCCCGGCGGCAGGGATGCATCCGAGGCCCTGAGCGACGGGAGGATGGGGCGCAGGCGCGTGTCGTCGGGAATGGGGAAGGGCCAGGGAGCGGTGCGCTCGCGGCCGTAGGCGCCCTCTGGCACGGTGGCGCGCAGCCGCTCGCGGAAGACCTCCGCGACCACCGCGCCCTGGGCAATCAGCTCCGACTCCGTCTGGCGGATGAGCTGGTTGTCGTAGACGCGCACGAAGGCGAGCCCCGCCAGCGTGAGGGCGAACCCCGCCACGCCCACGGCGGCGAACACCAGCCACAAGCGCGGGCGCGCGCGGCGCTCAGGGGAGGGCGAGCCGATAGCCAAGGCCATGCACCGTCTCGATGACGTCTCCGCCCGCGCTCGCGAACTTCTGCCGGACCCGGCGCACGTGGCTGTCGATGGTCCGGTCGCTGACCACGACATCGTCGTAGACGCGGTTCATCAGCTCATCCCGGGTGAAGACCTTGCCGGGGACTCGGAGCAGCGTGGCCAGGAGCTGGAACTCCGTCACCGTGAGCACCACTTCCGTGTCCTGCCACCACGCGCGCCAGCGCTCCGCATCCATGCGCAGCGGCCCTCGGGACTGCATCCGCGCCGCGGGCGCTTCGACCTCCGGGGCCGGCGCGGGCCGTGCGCGCCGGAGCACCGCCTTCACGCGCGCCACGAGCTCGCGCGGGCTGAAGGGCTTGGTGAGGTAGTCGTCGCCGCCCAGCTCCAGGCCCAGGATGCGGTCGACCTCGTCATCCCGCGAGGAGAGGAAGACGATGGGCAGCTCGTGCTTGCGCCGGACCTCACGGCACACGGCGAGCCCGTCCAGCTCCGGCATCATGATGTCCAGGACGATGAGCGCTGGGAGGCCGCGGTCGACCTGCGTCAGGGCGGCGCGGCCATCGGCGGCCTCATCCACCCGGAAGCCTCCCTGCTCCAGCGCGAAGCGGACGATTTCCCTCAGGTGAGGATCATCGTCGACGACCAGGACTGTGGGACGTTCGGCCACGGCTGCTCGGGAGGGGAGGGTTGCGACGACTGCCGCACTCTACACCCGCCCGGGCCAGGGAGACGGCCGGGGCGCAACCCCGGCCGTGACTACCACTACCGGCGTGAGCGCCGGCGGGGCCGCGGAATCGCAACCGCCGCGGCGAGTAGGAGAATCACTGGAATGAACACGAGCATCGTCTGCGCCGTCACCTTCGCCCCCATCAAGGAAGTGCCGCTACTATGGCGGGCAGGTCTGACGTTGCGCTCGCGGCAATCCTGAAAACAGGATTTGACGGGACGGTGACAGCGCCCGGCGTCAGATCAGCTCGCGGGTGATGACCTCGGAGCGTTCCTGGTCGTTCCAGGTGACCTTCCGGGTCTCCCGGCCGTTGAAGTAGATGGCCTCCCGGTCGTTGATGAGCTTCCGGATGGTGATGCGGGCGACGGACTGCTGTTCGTCCACGCCGTGGGTCAGCTCGTAACGGGCGACGTCATGGGGGAGCTCGCCCAGGTGGAGGCGGACATCGCCCAGCATGTCCACGTAGTCCGCCAGCGCCTGCATCTGCCCCAGCGCGCGCCGCATCACCGTGCCCGTGCGCTTGCTGAGCACCCGGTCCCAGAAGAGGTAGCCCGCGCCCAGCGTGGCCGTGCTGGTGAAGAACATGAAGAAGGTGAGCGCTGGATCCAGGTACCGGTTCTGGGTGAGGCCCTGGTGCTTCGAGGCTTCCACCAGGATGTCCTTCATGGCCTCCACGGCCGTGCGGTGGGCCAGCTGCATCCACTCCCGCGCATCCCGCTCCGCGCCCAGCAGCAGCCAGCAGAGGCCCAAGTGCAGGGCGATGAACGACAGCCGCGCCTTGTCGCGCTCGGTGCCCATGGCTTCCGTGAAGCAGCTCCGCGCGGACTTCAGCCGCTCCAACTGTTCGTCGCGGGTGGCCTGAGGGGCGCGCACGGCCTCCAGGTGGAGCCGCCCGGCATGAAAGGGACCTTCCTGCAGCGGCCGGACGTCGCGACGCAACCCGCGAAGGAGGGTGAGCTGTGCTTCGTGAAGGCCGAGGAGTGTCTCCAGCAGCGCGACCGCGGCGGGAGCCTGATGCCTGCCGCCCCCGTGCGGTGGAATCGCCAGGACGAGATCATCCCACTTGGCCATGTGCGGACTCCGTGTGGCTGGGCGATGCAAGACGCGCGGCAAGCCCCCTCACGGATCAGTCTGCCACAACCTCCACGCCATCGAAGAATGTGGGCCGCAGTTCATGCGGGAGCGGCATTCTTCAATACGATGGAGCGGCTGGCGTTCAAGCTCGGTAGAAAAAGCCAGTCACTCTCTCGAAATGGCGTGAGTCTGTTTCTACTCCCCCGTACCGAGTACCGCGTGTGGCTCAGCCCTGGCCAGGTGGTGGCGCCATGTACATGCGGAAGCGCGTCACCGGCCGGTAGCCCATGCGGGTGTAGACGGGCTCGCCTGCGCTCGTGGCGTGGAGGACGGTGCGCTCGGTGCCCCAGTCCTGATGGGCCTTGGCCAGCGCGTGTCGCATCACGGCCTCGGCGGCACCTTGCCGGCGGTGTTGCGGCTGGGTCGCGACCAGGGCGACGTAGGCGGCGGCATCCACGCGCAGCACCACCGTGCTGGCCGCGGCCTCTTCGTCGCGGCACGCCACGAAGCCCTGGCAGTCCGGGGTGTAGAGCGTGTCCTCGTCGAAGGCTTCACGGCCGAAGTGGCGGGGGACGTCGTAGACGTTGGCGTTGATGTCGGCCACGGCCTGCCGGCCCCAGGTATCCGTGACGGGACGCACGGCGAACGGATGCCGTGGGTGAATGGAGGGCGCCAGCCGGTCCGCCACCATGCCGGTGACGTCCATCTCGGACTTGAGCCCGTACCAGGCGAGGATGGATGGCGCGTTGTCGCGCACGGAGGGCGCCAGCCAGTCGTCGCAGATGACGAAGCTCCAGCCATGTTTGCCGGCGGAGAAGTAGCGCGCCGCGGAGGCCGCCGAGGCCGCCAGCGCTTGTTCCGTTTCGACGGGCGCGCGCAGGAAGGCGGAGTTCATCATCGACCAGGCGACGTGGCAGGCGGTGATGTAGACCTCGGGTCGCTCCACCACTTCACCCGACTTGCTGCCCAGGGCGAACAGCCTCCAGGCTCCACGAAACTGCGCGTTGGACTCGTCTATCTCGACGCGTGAGGGGGCGGGCATCGCGGCTCCTGGGGGGGGAAGGGAATCGGCGAGCATACCCGACCTCGGGAGCGCTCATCGCGCCACTGCCCGGCAGTCGCGGGTGGCGGTGGACGCGGGGCGCGTCTACGTTGAGCGCATGACGCATGTGGTTTCCGAGACGTGGACGCTGCCCTGGCGGGGCCTGGGGTTGAGCAGCAATCTGAGCGTGGCGGACGTGCCGCAGCCCTACCGCTTGCTGGATGAGTCACCGGGCCTCTTCGACTACGTGGAGTACAGCGCGCCGCTCTCCTTGGAAGAGTCGAAGGCGCACGCCTCGCTGTTCCCGGAGATGTGGCGCCGTCGCCAGGACGTCCCGGTGCTCTTCCATCCCGTCCACCTCAACCTCTGGGGCCCCGCGCTGGAGCCCGTCCAGGCCTTGAGGGATTTGGACGCCCACGCGCGCGCGGTGGAGAGCCCCTGGGTGGGCAACGACGTGGGCTGGTGGCACGTGGATGGGCAGCCCTTCCCGGGCTACCTCTACTTCACGCCGCCCTTCAACGAAGCGGGCCTGGAGGCGTGCGTGTCCCACGCGCTCCATGTCCAGCAACACCTGTCCGTGCCGCTCGCGCTGGAGAACCCCGCGGTGCTCGCGCGGCGCGGGCAGTGGCATGTGCTCGACTTCATGGCGAAGCTGCACGCGCGCACCGGGGCGCCGCTGCTGCTCGACCTGGGGCACCTGCTCAGCCATCAACTCTCCGCCGGCCTGCCGCTGCAGACGGGGCTGGACGGCTTTCCGCTCGACCAGGTCATCGAGCTGCACATCGCCGGAGGCGTGGTGACGCACCGGGGGCCGCGCAGCTTCTACGTGGATGACCACACGCAGCCGGTGCGCGAGGAGCTGTTCGACCTGCTGGCCTCGTTGATTCCGCGCTGCCCAGCGCTGCGCGCCGTCACCTTCGAGGGGGATGGCCACCCGCCCGAGGTCGCCCGGATGTCCTTGCGCCGCCTGCGCCAGTGGGTGCCCGCGGGAGCGCGCCCGCCGCTGACGTGGCGCGTCCCGGCGGCTGTCGCGGCCGTGCCTCCACTCACGGAGGACAGCCAGCCCTGGGCCTTGTTCGACGCCGGTTACGCCGCTGCGCCCGCGGCCTCCGTGGAGGACGAAGCGGGCACGCTGGCGGACCAGGACTTCCGCCTGGCCGTGGTCGCGGAGGTCCTGGACCGCGATTGGCCACTCACCCGGTTGTTGCTCGCGGGCACGCGGGAGGGGCTGGCGGCCTTCACCGGCTCGAAGGAGTACCGGAAGCTCTTCGACTCCGTGGCGCGGACGCCCGGTCAGTCCTTCGCGTCCTGGGCCATGCGCCGCCTGCGCGAGTCACCGGATGAGGGGGCATCGGCGGCGCTGACGCTGGAGATGCTGCTGCCGTCGCTGTTCACGCGGCGGGTGCCCGCGCCCGCGCCGGGGCAGGTGGGGTTGATGGAGGACGTGCGGGTCGGGTCGCTTCCCGTGGACCTGTCCGAGCTGGTCCATTCCGCCCGAGCCGTGCGCCGGCACCTCACGGCCCGTGCGTGGGCGTGTGGCACGTTGGAGCTGTCCGGCCTGGATTCGCTGAACCAGGTGGCGCGCCGGCCGGGCCCGGGGCCCTGGTCCTTCGTCGCTCGGCGCAGGGCAGGAGGACCGGAGGTGATGTCAGTGCCCCCGGCCTTGGGGGAATTCCTGGGAATGCTCGCTGTGCGGCCCATGGTCGAGGCGGAGGTCGCCCCTGGGTTGTTGGAGGCGGCGAGGGCGCGAGGGCTGATCCGCCAGGGATAGCGGGAAGAATTGTCCGGGATTGGACCGAACCCTTGCGCTGGTCGTCCTGGTAAGATACGTCGCGCCCACATGGCGTCCCCCCTCGTCGTCGGAATCGCGGGCGGCACCGCGTCCGGCAAGACCACCGTTGCCCGCAAGGTACGCGAGGCATTGGCCGATTGCCGCGTGGCCTTCATCGATCAGGATTCATACTACCGGGACTTGAAGGACCTTCCGCTGGCGGACAGGCGTGAGGTGAACTTCGACCACCCGGATGCCTTCGACAGAGAGCTGCTGGTTCAGCACCTGCAAGCGCTGAAGTCCGGGCAGCCCATCCAGAAGCCCGTCTACGACTTCGTCACTTCGTCGCGTACGCCGCAGACGAAGAAAGTGGACCCCGGCGACATCATCCTCATCGAGGGCATCCTGGTGCTCCACATGAAGGAGGTCCGGGATGAGATGGACGTGAAGATCTACGTCGACGCGGACGACGACCTTCGCATCCTCCGGCGCCTCACCCGCGACATCAAGGACCGTGGCCGCGACTTCGACCACGTGGTGAGCCAGTACCTGCGCCACGTGCGGCCCATGCACATGGGCTTCGTGGAGCCGTCCAAGCACTTCGCGGACATCATCATCCCGCACGGCGGCAACAACGAGATTGCCATCGGCATGCTGGTGGGCGCGCTTCGCGGCAAGCTCTCTGGCGCCGTGAATCGGGACTAGTCAGCACCGCCGCAGGAAGTCGCTCAGCGGGGCATGGAGCCGCTCCGCGTCCTGGAGCAGTGCTGCGTGGTCCCCGGGCCCCGGCAGCTCGAGGAAACGGGCGCTCACGCCCGCGGCGCTCAGCAGGTGGTAGGTGTCACGCACCCGGTTCACCGGGGCCATGGCATCCGACGTCCCCGTCACCAGGAGCACCCGCGCACGGATTCGCGAGAAGCCGTCCGACACGTCGCTGCCCGCATACGCCGAGCACAGCGACGCCCAGGACACCGCGTCGAAGGCGTCCGCGAAGGCATCCGCTTCCGCCTCCAGCGCGGCGCGGGCCGCTTCGGGGGCCGGGTACACGGAGGCCAGGAACTCACGCCCGCAGAGCAGCTTCAGGAAGTCCAGGCGCAGCTTGCGCATCGTCTTTCGCGGCGGCGCATCCAGCGCGTAGAGGCCGTCCCGGTAGTCCGGGTCCGCGCGCAGCACCTGCCAGGACAGGCCCAGCTTCTCGCGCACGCCTTCGGGCAGCGCGCGCGCCGCGCCGATGGCCACCACGCCCTCGGCCAGGTCGGGGAACAGTGACGCCAGTCGCAGCGCCACATGGGCGCCCAGGCCCACGCCCACCAGCGCGCGCACCTTCGTCAGTCCCCGCGCGCGCAGCGTGGCCGACACGGCGCGAGCCATGTCCTGCACCGTGAGCGGCGGCAGCTCGAGCCCCCAGCGTTCACCTGACGCGGGATTCACCGTCGCGGGCGACGTGCTGCCGAAAGGGCTGCCGAGCAACCCGGGAGAGAAGACGGGGGTAATGGCGGGATCCAACGCGAGGTTCGTCCCCACCAGGGCGCGTCCCCAGCCGGAGGGCTGGTATGCCGAGTCCTCAGGCGGGCCCAACGCGAGGTGCGAATGCGCGAGGTCGTGCAGCAACACCACCGCTTTGCCGTCTGATGGTTCTCCATAGGCCGCCCACGCCACCTGGGGATTGCCCAGCAGCTCTCCTTCCTCCAAGGGAAGGGGCGTGGTGAACAGGTGGGTCCCGGTGGCCTGGATCACGTTGGGGATTTTTCATATCACTGCCGGGACAAAGGCACAGGAGACTGCCGCGTGAAGCGCTACTTCGGAGTCATCGTCATCGTCGCGGGTGTGCTGCTGGCCGCCGTCATGAGCTATCGCAGCGCGAGCGGTCGCGCGCTGGAGGCTCAGCGGGATGCGGATCAGCAACGGATTCAAGCGGAGTACCTCGAACGCGTGGGCTGGATGCGCGCCAACCCGGACGAGGCCAGCTACCGTGATGAGTTGAAGCCCTTCTTCAAGAACTACTTCGAGCAGGTGGATGCGCACCTGACGCGTTTCAAGGGGAACACGAAGTTCGACGACTACCTCCTGGAGCTGGAGAAGCGCGAGGAGAGTGGCGCGAAGGATGACCGCGCCAAGGACCGCAAGGCCTTCTACGAGTACACGCGCAAGACGTTCGACAGCCTGCGCGAGGGCCGTTACCGCCCGGTGTGGTCGGCCACGGACAAGGGCATGCGCCTGGACATCATCTCCTCCGACGTGGTGATGGTGCTGGGCAAGCCGCAGATCCGCCTGCAGTTGGCGGTGTGGGGCGCGCAGCGCGTGCTCAAGGATGACGGCAAGGTGCTGAAGATGGTTACCAGCGCAACGTTCGACACGGTGTGGAAGCTCACGGACGCGAAGGGGAAGCTGCTGGGCGAGATGCGCGGCGCCGACCCGTCCATGAAGATTGACCACCCGGAGCGCTTCGTCCGGGCGTTCCCCCCGCAGATGATGCTGGGCCATTACGACCTGGACCTGCTCCCGAACGAGGTGGCGAAGGTGGAGATGACCATCAACCTCTCCTCCAGCGCGGCGTCGGGCGGCACCGCGGCGTCCACCTACGTGTGGAAGCTGGACGTGCCGTCGGAATGGAAGCTCGGCGCTGGCGAGACCTGGGAGGGCGCCACCCAGGAAGAGCGGCCCGAGGAGGAGATCGACCCGTCGAAGGCCGCGGCCAACTAGGCCTTCGCGGGGGTTACTCCACCACCGTGAAGTGAGAGCCGAGCCGGTACGCGGACAGCGTGCCGGCGTCGTCCAGGAAGTAGAGGTTGAGGCGCACGTCGGCCTGGAGCGCGACGAGCCCGACGCCGGCCTGGACCTCCGCGAGCACCTGCCCGCCGCGGGGGTCCACGGCGCGGACGCGCTCCCCCGGCACCAGCGTGATGTCGCGCGCGGTATGGGCGGGGAGCGCGCTGATGAGCGGCTCGCCCGCGGCGCCCACGCGCCAGTCCACCGTGCCGGATGCGGCCACCCGGGTGGCGGCGCCCGAGGCGCTCGTCACCACGACCGCGCGGGGGAGGGACGCCAACGCAAAGGGGCCAGGGCCCAGGTTGAGCGGGCGCTCCCAGAGGCGCCGGCCCTTCGTGTCCAGGCAGAGCAGCATGCCTTCGCGCTCGCGCTCTCCGGCGATGAACACCCGTGAGCCCACGGGCAACGGCGCGGACAGGTGGGACAGGTCCGGCTCATACGTCCACACGGATTCGCCGGTGTGCGCGTCCGCGAGCAGCACGGCCCAGTGCGAGCCGCGGCCCAGCATGGCCAGGAATCGCCGGCCCCAGGCCACCGGGGGCCCGTGGAACGGCATGGGCGCGCGCATGCGGTAGCGCACCTGTCCATCCTCCAGGTCGAGCCCATAGAGGTAGCCCGAGTCCGTGCCCACCAGCGCGCGGTGTCCCTGGGTGGCCAGCCAGCTGCGCTGGGTGCGCGGCGGCGCCAGGCGCCAGACCTCGCGGCCCGTGGCCTCCGCGAAGGCCACGACGGTGCGGTCCTCGGACAAGGTGAGCAGCAGGCCGTCCTTGCGCAGCAGCAGCGGGCCCAGCGGGATTCCGTCGTGGTCATGCAGCCAGCGCGCGCCACCGCCCCGGCCCGTGAAGCCGTAGACGCGCGCGATGTCCGCCGCCACCGCGTGGCCATCCGCCGACGCGGCCACACCCAGCGCCGCGGCGCGCCTCCACAGCAGTTCTCCGTCCTTTCGGGAGAACGCGGAGGCCAGGTGCGGCGCGCAGTACACCGGTCCGTGCCGGCCAAGCAGCAGCCGCGATTCCTCCGCGTCCGGCAGACCGCGCTTCTCCCACAGCTTCGCGAAGCGCAGCCGGCGCAAGCGGCCGGGGACCTTCAACGGCCGTGACGTGCCCTGGCCCGTGGCCCGGGCCTTCTTCTCGCGGGCCGCGCCCTTGGCCTCGGGGGGCTGCACGGGGCCTCGCAGGTGCGAAAGGCCCTCGCGGCAGCGCTCCGCCAGCTCCATTCGGTACGGGTTGGCCACCAGCGCGTGGTCCGCTTCCGCGAAGGCCGCGGCCAGGGACTCGCCCAGGTGGAAGAGGGCGGCGGCGAGCACGGTGCCCGTGAGCGGGAAGGGCGTCCCGGTGCGTCCCGCCTTCGCCTGGCCCGTCTTCAGGTCGACCAGGAGCGAAGGCTTCGCGCCCGCGGGGGCCAGTTCGAAGCGGCTTTCGCCCAGCTCCACCGCGCGCGCCAGCTCCACCGCCAGTCGCGACAGCTCCAGCGCCGTCAGGAACGGCGGGCTGGGGACGCGCCAGGCCTCGGGCTTGCCGGGCAGCGACAGCCAGACCTCGCCCGCTGCCAGCAGGGGCGCAAGCAGTCCGGCCGTTCCTCGCGCGGCGCCACGGCTCATGGGAGCTCCGGCATCCCTGAGTTCGAAGCCGAAGCCTGGGACTTCCGTGGGCTCCACGCGCCGGGTGACGGGCCGGGCCGGCGCCTCGTCAGGTGGACGGGCGGGCCGGTTCAGGCCTTTCAGCGGCTCCTTGAGGGCCTGCCCCACGGTGGTGGCGAGCGCCTTGGGCCCAGCCCGGGTGACGTCGGCGAGGAATCGCTCGCCTGCCTCCCGGACCGCCTCCACCAGTTCCTCCAACTCCACCCGGACGGGCGGGCGCATCAGCCGGGCAGGGCGGGAGAGGTTGGCCACCAGCAGCTCCACCTCCGGCCCCATGCGGCGGAGCACCAGCTCCAGGTGGGCCTCGGGCAGGGAGACCTGGGCCAGTTTCTGACGTCCACCCGCGAGCTCCGCAACTGAGCGCACCAGGGAGGGGACGACTTCTGCTAGAGACTCCTCCACGGCCCCGGACAGAAGGTCCACCCCGTCCAATTCCAGTGCGATGGAATCGAGCGGGGAAGCCGCGGGTTCGCGTTTCCAGCGCTGTCCGATGCGTATGCGGGTCATCTTGCGTTCGTTGACAAGCCAGTTTAGCGATGGCTAGCATCCGCCGCCTATACGGACCTACATTTTTGTAACCGTTCGGAATTCCTGGGGAATACTCGATGACATTCTACGAGGCCGCGCTCCGCATCCTGGAGAGCGAAGGTCGTCCCCTCCACTTCCTTGAAATTACCGAGAAGTCCATCCAGCAGAGCCTGCTCTCCCACGTGGGCAAGACGCCTGAGGTGACGATGCTGTCGCGCCTCGCAGCCATGGCGCGCCGCACGCGGGATCGCAAGGTACTTGTGACGGCGAAGGATACCTTCGCGCTGGTTGACTGGTCGATTCCCGAGGACGTCGAGGCACTGGCTCAAACCGGCGTGGTGGAGCCGCATCCTGAAGAAGAACTGCCGCCGCTGCGTCCGCCGGAGCGTCACCCGGAGCCGCGCACGGACAACGTGCGGGTCGCGGGCCGTGGCAGCGACCGCAAGCGCCGCCGCGACGAGGACGAGGAGCGTGGCGGTCGCCGCAAGCGCTTCCCGCCGCTGCCCGAGGTGGTGTTCGAGATTCTCAGCGAGTCGGACATCGGGCTGCGCACCGAGCAGATCATCGAGCACGCCCGGGTCAAGGAGCTGTGCGCCGAGGACACCACGGTGGAGGCGGTGCTCACCGCGCTGCTGGAGGACAACCAGCGTCGCATCGACGCGGGCCGCCGGCCGCAGTACGCCTTCAACAAGGACTCTGGAGAGGTGTCGCTGGAGCGCGCTGGCGCCCCGAGCGAGGCCCCGCCGCTGGAGCTCCAGGCCGCGTTCGCGCAGGCGCTGGGCATTCCGCTGGAGGCGGGCCGTCCGGTGCTGGGCAAGCCGGCTGCCGCGGGCGAGGCCCCTGCGGATGCCGCGCTGGTGTCCACGCTGCGCGCCGCGCTCAAGGACGCGCGCCGCTCCGTGGCGCGTGGGCTGCGCAAGCGCCTGGGCGAGCTGGACGTCGGTACGTTCGAGAAGTCCGTCGTGAAGATGATGCACGGCCTGGGCTTCCGCGAGCTGAAGGTTGCCAAGCGGTCCAAGGAAGGGCCCTTGCTCACGGCGCGCAAGCGCGAGGGCAGCGTGGAGCTGCGCTACGCGGTGCGCATGCTGAAGGGCACCCCTGGCATCGACCGCAAGTCGGTGCAGGAGCTGCGGCGTGACCTGGGCCATTACTCGGCGCAGGTGGGCCTGTTGGTGAGCGCGGGTGACGTGCGCGGTGATGCGCGCACCGAGGCGCAGGCCAATGGTTCGCTGGTGATGCTCTGGTGCGGTGACGCGCTGGGCGAGAAGTTCCTGGAAGCGGAGACGGCCGTCTCCGTCACGCAGGTCGCGCTGTACGAGGTCGACGAGAAGTTCTTCGAGGCCGCGAAGCTGGACGCCGAGGAGGCCCAGAAGCGCCGCGAGGAGCGTCAGCGCGAGAAGCAGGCACGGGAGGGCGAGGAGCCCACCGAGGCCGCGGCGCCGACGGAGCGCGAGCGTCCGCGTGAGAAGCGCCGCCGTGAGCGTGAGTCGCGCGAGGCCCGTGAGGCTCGTGAAGCCGAGGCCACCGCGGGGGCTTCCACGGAGGAGGCTTCGGCTGCTCCCGCCGGGGATGCGCATGAAGCCGCTCCAGTTCCGGCCGCGCCGGTTCTGCAGGGCCGCGAGGACGATGAGGAGGGCGACGACGAGGACGGGGAGGATGAGGACCTCGAGGCCGCCAGCGCTTTCGTGGGTGGTGCGCGTCCCGATGGAACTCCCGCGGAGGCCGGTGCCGAAGGGGCACAGGGTGACCGCAAGCGCCGCCGCCGTCGTCGCCGGGGCCGTCGCGGCCGTGGGAGCCGCGCGGGTGAGGCCGGTGCCACCGGAGCTCCTGGTGAGGCGGGGGCTTCTGGAGAGGCCGCTGCCGCGGGTGAGGCGGGCGCTTCGGTTGCGGGTGAGGCGGGTGCCTTGGTTGCTGTGGCTGTTGGTGCCGCCGCTGACGAGGCCGGAGCCTCGGCTGCGGGCGCTGGCGGAGATACGGTTGCTGGGGACGTCGCTGGAGAGGCGACTTCTGTCGGTGCCACAGGCGTATCGACTGCCGGAGCCGGTGCGACGGGTGTCGAGTCTCCTGCTGCCAACGGCGCAGGCGAGGCACCTCCCGTCTCCGAGTCGGTCGAAGCAAGCGCTGACAGTGGCGAGGGCTCGGTTGCTGCCCCAGGTGCCGTGTCGGGCGAAGCGATTGCCTCGGCGGGTGATGGTGCCGGTTCCGGGGCAGTCTCCGGCGAAGCGGCATCCGCGTCCGTGGGCGTCGCCACGCAGGCAGACGTGTCCGGGACTGTTCCTTCCGAGGAGACGTCATCGGCTGCTCTGACTTCGGGGCAGACGCAGGCGGGCGTGCCGGACGGCTCGGCGGGCGAAGTGGTCCCTGGTGCCGCGACGACGACGTCTTCTGGATTCGTGGAGGGCGCGCAGGTCAGCGAGCCTGCTTCCTCTCCCACCGACGGTGAGCCGCCCGCTGACTCGTCCGTGCCCCCCAAGGGGCCGTCCGGGGAGCGCGATAGCTGACGCGGCACTCCAGGAGGTGAGGGATTGGTCGGCGCCGTCGCTCTCCAGGTGTTACCCTGGGGAGCGATGAAGCCGGTCCTGTTGCTCGCCTCCTGCGTCGTCCTGATGCTCGGTGCCTGCCGGTGGCAGTCGCCGCGCTACCCGGTGGCGCCGGTGGAACTCTCTGGGGCCACCCTGCGGGACAACGCCCTGCTGGGCCTGGATCCCGAGGGCGTGGCCACGCTCTTCACCGCCGCCCTGAAAGACTCCGGCCGTTTCGAGCAGAAAGGCGCGGAGGCGCCTCGTGAGGAGCGGCCCTGGCGCATGACGCTGGACGTGCCCTTCACCCGCGAAGTGCTGAAGGACGGTGATCCGCGCAGCTTCGCCGAAGTGGGTGCCAACCTGGTCCTGGAGCGCTTCGGTGGGAGTCTGCCCCAGCGCTACGAACTGGTCGGGCTCGGAGAGGCGCCCGTCGAGGAGGACTCGCCCGCGGGACGGCAGATGGCCATGCGCACGGCGCTGACCAACGTGCTGCGCCAGGTGACCGAGTCCGCCGTCATGCAGTTGACGGCGCTGGACCGCTCCGATGAAGCGCTGGTGTTGGACCTCAAGGCCACGGACTCGCGGGTGCGGGAGTTCAGCCTGCGCACGCTGGCGGAACGGCAGCACCCGGCGGCCGCGCCGCTGCTCATCGACCGGCTCAAGGAAGCGACCGACGCAGAGACGGTGCGCAGGACGATGGGCTCGCTCGTGGAGATGAAGGCGCGAGTCGCCGTGCCCGTGCTCATCGACCTGGCGCGTGGCCGTGACCTGGGCTTCGTGCAGGAGATTGTCTTCGCGGTGGGCGAAATCGGTGGCCCGGAGGCGGAGGCCTATCTCTACACGATGGCGCAGGGGCACGATGCGCCCGCCGTCCAGGCCGCCGCGCAACAGGCGCTGGACACGCTCTACGCATCACGTAAGCACTCACCTGCGGAGGCGCGTGGCCCCGGCCGCGCGGACTGACATCGACATGAAGCGTTCATTCGGCATGGGCGGGGCCGCGGTGCTGGCGGCCTTGGTGCTGGGCACGGGCTGTTCCAAGAACGTCGACGCGGCTGCGGGCGCGAGCGCCAGCACCGATGACGTGTCCGAGTACTACCCGCTCGCGGTGGGCAACAGCTGGACCTACCGGATCAACGGCCGCGACGACAAACAAGTCACCGTGGAGATTCTCAAGGAAGAGGCCGGCGTCTTCCATGACAGCCAGGGCGGTCAGCTCTCGCTGGACGGCTACGGCTTGAGAGATCCCAAGCGCTACCTGCTGCGCGGTCCGGTGAGGACCGGGCACTCGTGGACGAACGTGGTGTCCGTGTCCTCCACGGAGCGCTACCACATCGTCCAGGCGGGAGACTCCTGTGAGACGCCCGCGGGCACCTTCCCGCGCTGTGTCCAGGTGGAGGGCCGCAACCGGGTGGACGCCAAGGCCACGCTGGTGAACACGATGACGTTCGCGCCTGGCGTCGGCATGGTGCGCATCGAAATGGCCGTGGAGACCAACGGCCAGCTGATGCCGCAGACCTCCCTGGAGCTGACGGCCTGGCAGCTTCGGGACGGCGCGGCGCCGCCTTCGGGCTGATACGGTGGAGACTCTCCACGAGGTGCCGCTGTGGCCGCCAATGCGAACGAGCAGACCCAGGAAGAGCTCATCCTGAGCTTCCTGTCGGAAAGCGGGGGCGATTACACCTCCGGTGAGGCGCTCTCCAGCAAGCTGGGCCTGTCGCGCACGGCGGTGTGGAAGCACGTGGAGGCCCTGCGCGCGAAGGGGTACCGCATCGAGGCGGTGTCCGCGCGAGGCTACCGGCTGGTGGCGGTGCCGGACCGGCTCACCTCGCTCGAGGTGGGCCCGCTGCTGGACACCCGCGACCTGGGCCGCACCATCCACCATCACGAATCGCTGCCTTCCACCAACGAGAAGGCCTTCCGCCTGGCCCAGGACGGCGCCAGGCACGGTGAGGTCGTGGTGGCCGAGCAGCAGACCGCGGGCAAGGGGCGCCGGGGCCGCACTTGGGTGTCTCCGCCGGGCCTCAATCTCTACTTCTCCGCCATCCTCCGTCCCGGCCTGCCGCCCCAGCGCGCGCCGGAGCTGACGTTGGTGGCGGCCGTGGCGCTGGCGGAGTCGCTGCGCGACGCGGGCGTGGAGGCCGCCATCAAGTGGCCCAACGACGTCCACATCGACGGCCTCAAGGTCGCGGGAATCCTCACCGAGCTGTCCGCCGAACCCGAGCGCGTGCACTTCGTCATCGTGGGCGTGGGGGTCAATCTCAACTCCCAGGTCGAACACTTTCCGGAGGAGCTGCGGGCCACCGCCACGTCGTTGTCGCTGGCCCTGGGGCAGCCGGTACACCGGGCTCGCTTCGCTGCGTCGCTCTGGACGCGGCTGGAGGAGTGGTTGGACCTCTACCTGGACACGGGCTTCGACGCGGTGCGTGCCCGCTGGAAGGCGCTGTCCTCCACTCTGGGGCAGGACGTGCTGGTGCGCACCGACCGGCACGAGCTGCGGGGGCGGGCCGAGGACATCGACCCATCCGGGGCGCTGCTGGTCCGGACGGCGGAGGGCTCGCTCGAACGTGTGTTGGCGGGCGACGTGGAGCAGCTGCGCCCACGGCGGTAGAGTGCGCGGTGTCATGCTCCTGGCCATCGACGTCGGCAACACCAATACCGTGCTCGGAGTGTTCGAGGGCCGGCGCCTGCTCGACCACTGGCGCGTAGAGACCAGCACGCGCCGCACCTCGGATGAGTACGGCATCCTGGTCCGGCAGCTCTTCACCCATCGCGGCATCGACCCGATGAAGGTGACCGCGGTCGTCGTCTCCAGCGTGGTGCCGCCGCTCCAGTCCAACCTGGAGAAGATGAGCGAGCGGTACTTCCGCGTCCGTCCCATGTTCATCGGGCCCGGCGTGAAGACGGGCATGCCCATCCTCTACGACAACCCCCGGGAGGTGGGCGCGGACCGCATCGTCAACGCGGTGTCCGCCTACGAGAGACACCACGCCGGCGTGTTGGTCGTGGACTTCGGCACCGCGACGACGTTCGACGCGGTGTCGCCGAAGGGGGAGTACCTGGGGGGCTGCATCTGCCCCGGCATCAACATCTCCATGGAGGCGCTGTTCCAGAATGCCTCCAAGTTGCCGCGCGTGGAGTTCGCGCGGCCGCCGCATGTCATCGGGCGCAACACCGTGCACTCCATGCAGGCCGGGCTCGTCTACGGCTACGTGGGCATGGTGGACGGCATCTGCGCCCGCATGCAGGCCGAACTGGGCTTTCCGGTGAAGGTCGTCGCCACCGGAGGGCTCGCGTCGCTGGTGGCCAGCGAGTCCAAGGCCATCCACCAGGTGGATGAGTTCCTCACGCTCGAGGGCCTGCGCATCATCTACGGAAGGAATCACGCGTCATGACCACTGCCGCTCCCAACGCCGTCCCGGCGCCGCCTCCGGGCTGTCCCTTCGATGCGGAGTTCCTGCCGCCCAACCTGCGCAAGCACGTGGACCCCGCGGCGCCGGTGCCGCTGCGGATGATGGCGGCGAAGTCGCTCGTTCCGCTCAGCCCCTCCGACATGGTGGGCGCGCTCTACATGCTCACGTTCGACCCGGACGCGAACGTGCGCGAGACGGCCGCGAAGACGGCCGCGGGGCTGCCGGACAGGATTCTGGGCTCCGCGCTGCGTGACGAAGAGGTACAGCCGCAGGTGCTCGGCTTCCTCCTGGGGCTCGTGAAGGGCAACGAGGCCTACGCGGAGATGCTGGTCCTCAACGCCAGCACGCCGGACGATGCGGTGGCGGACGTGGCGAAGGACTGCAGCCCGAAGCTGGCGGAGATCATCGGGCAGAACCAGCTCCGTCTGCTGCGCCACGAGGACATCCTCCGCAACCTCTGCGCCAACGCGAGCGCGCCGGTGTCGCTCGTCGACAACGTCTGCGACTTCGCGGTGCGCAGCGGGCTGACGCTGATGGACGTGCCGCAGATGAAGGCCGCGCGCGTGCGCGTCTTCGGCCCCGAGGCCGCGGAGGCGCCCCCGCCGCAGGGCCCCACCGCGGAGGAGGTGCTCCAGGAGTTCCAGGAGGCCGCGGACGAGTCCGCCGCGCCCATGGAGGAGGGCAAGCGCCTGACGCTGGCCCAGCGTGTCATGCGCATGTCCATCGCGGAGAAGATCAAGCTGGCCACGCTGGGCAACAAGGAAGCCCGCACCGCGCTCATCCGCGAGACGAACAAGCTGGTGGCGGTGGCCGTCATCCGCAGCCCGCGCATCACCGACGGTGAGGTGCTTTCGTGCGCCGCCAACCGCGCGATGATGGATGACGTGCTGCGCGTCATCTACAGCAACCGCGAGTGGACGAAGAACCACAAGGTGAAGATGGCGCTGGTGAAGAACCCCAAGGTCCCGCTCACCGTCACCATGAAGTTCCTCAACTCGTTCCGCGACGCCGAGCTGAAGGACCTCAGCCGCGACAAGAACGTGCCCGCGGCCGTGCAGGGTTTCGCGAAGAAGCTGCACGAGAAGAAGACGGCCCCGAAGAAGCAGGGGTAGGGGCTGGCAGTGCCCCGGGCACGGGTGGCCCGGGGAGCGCGGCCCGTGCGACTAGGCCGCGGCTTCGCTGGCGTCGTCCGCCACCGAGGACGCGGGCTCGTCCAGGAGCTGCTGCGCGATGACGAGCGCCTTCTTCGTCTTCTCGCGCAGCTTCTCCTCGCTCTTGATGCGCGCGTAGAGGCGCGTCACGCGCTCCTCGTTGCGGGCCGTGGCGGCCTCCAGCTCGGCGATGCGGCCGCGCAGTTCGTCGGCCTCCGCGCTGGCGCGGCTGCTCTGCTCGGACAGCTCCACCTGGGCCTGGCCCACCTGGACGCGCAGGTCCTCGGCCTCATGCTGCGCGGCCTGGACGTCCGCCTCCAGCTGCCCCGCGCGAGCGCGCAGCTCCTCCAGCTCCGCGGCGTAGGCATGCGCCTGGGCCTGGTGCTGGTCCAGCTCCGTCTGCAGCGCGGTGAGCTGCGCGGACGCGCCCCGGGCCTCTTCCTTGGCGGCGGCCAACTGCTGGTCCACGCGCCTGCGGTCCGTGGCGAGCGACTCCGCCCGGGCGCTCAGCGTCTTGAGCTGGGCGTCGCGCTGGGCGAGCTCGGACTCGGCGGTGCTGGCCTTCTGCTCCAGCTCCAGGCTCTCGTCCTTGAGCTCGATGATTTCCTGGTCCTTTTGATTCAGCTCCGTCTTGAGGCGGAGGATCTCCTTGTCCTTCTTGTTGGCCGCGTCGCGGAGGGCGAAGGTGTCCTTGTCGTTCTTCCCCGAGGACGCCCGGGCCGTCTCCAGCTCCGTGGCCTGGCTCTCCAACTGCGCCTCCAGGTCACGCACGCGCTCCTCGGCGTGGGACGCCGCGCCACGCGAGTCGTCGAGCTCGGCCTGCAGTTCGGCCACCTTCGCGCGCAGGCTGCGCAGCTCCGCGGCGTCGGCCGCGGGCGCCACCGCGACGGGCGGCGGGGCAGGGCGGGCCGGCGCGGAGGGACGGGGCAC
>NZ_SRLV01000116.1:0-22225 GCF_006518205.1 Myxococcus sp. CA005
CCCCCAGCCAGAAACCCGAGCCGACCGACGCGCCCACCCCCATGACGCCAGGCGCGGTAGCGGCGGTGACGCCCACGCCGCGGGAGCCCATCGGTGAAGCCCCGGCGCCCGAGCCCGCGCCGCCACCGGCGAATGCCCTGGCCCCCGTGGCCGCCGCGGGAAGTACCCCGACCGCGCCACCGGCCCCCGTGGACCCGAACCACGAGTTCGCGCCCTACCCCGTGCCGTCGGTGAACGGCCCCAGGCCGCCCGCGCCGGAGCCCCAGCCGACTCCGGAGGCCGTGGCGAAGCAAACACCGAAGCAGCGCGAGCCGTTGATTCCCATGGCGCTGATGTCCAAGGACGCCGACGAGCGATTCCTGGGCTACGCCCGGCTCAAGGTGAACTCGCGCAAGTGCGAGAGCTTCCTGGTAGGCCTGGACGAGATTGCCCAGCGCAGCCCAAGGGCGTCCCACCGCGAGCAGGCGCGCTACCTTCGCGCGCGGTGCTTCGAGGAGAAGCTCGAATCGCACCGGGCCAAGGACGAATACCGCCGGTACCTCAACGACTTCCCGCGAGGGCGCTACGCCAAGGAGGCCAAGACGGGACTGCTGCCCTGAGGCGGGCGGGAGATGACGGCCTCATGTGCCCGCCCGCGACGCACAGCACGGACGGTAACGGGCCTCGGACTCAGCTACCCGTGCGAGGCAGCTTCTGAGGCGGCTCGGTGGCGTTGCCGCGAGCCACCAGCTCGCGCACCACGGACTCCAGCGCACGAATGCGCCGGCCCGCGCGGCCCGGGGCCCACTGCGGCAACTCCGGCCCCTGCAACAGCGTCATCGCCTGCTCCACGCCGCCCGCCTTGCCCTTCAGCGCGCGCGCGGTAGCCAGGCGCACGCTGCTCGCCGGACGCCGGGTGATGCCGCCCGCCCACAGCAGGTCCAGCGCGAACGTGGTCCACACCGCCAGCTCGTCATCGGGGCGGAGGAAGGCCTCGAAGCGCTTCATCGCCTCGGCCCGGGGCTCGCCCGCGCGGAGGATGTCCTCCGACAACTCCACATGCAGCGGCGTGCTGTAGGCCAGGGGCTGCTCCGGCGCGATGATGGCCTCGAAGCGCTCGCCCGTGGCCGGACGGCACGCCACCGCGTGCACCAGCTCGGTGGGAATCTCCTCGCCGCCCGCGGGGTGCGCGTTCGCCTCCCCGTAGAAGACGACGAGCTTCTCGAAGCGCTCCGCCAGCGTGCGCAGCTCCAGCGGTGGACGCCACGGCCCGAAGTAGATGCGGCGCCGATTGGGTGAGGTGCGCGCCGATTGCCGTTCCAACTGCGTATCCACCATGTACTCGAAGGCCCGCAGCATCGTGTCGAAGCGCGCGGGGTCCCCTTCCAGGATGCCCAGCATCTCCACCACCGCCTCGATGGTGGACACGCAGTGGTCCGCGGGCTCCGCGCGGATGCGATAGTTGCTGGGCCGGCGCGGCACGAAGCCGATGCGCGGCAGCCCGGCCAGCACCGGGTTGCGCGACACGACCTTCTTCGCCTGCGGCCAGGTGCCGTCCACGACGATGAGCGTCTTGGGAGGATTCAGCCGCGCCTCCTCCACCGAGATGGCGTCCTCGCCCGGGAAGAGCACCGCGACGGAGTCCCGCTGCGCGGCCAGCTCCTCGATTCGCCGGTGGCCGGAGAAGTCCACGCCCTCATGCAGCTCGGAGTTGCTCAGCGACAGGTGGGCCATGCGCGCGGTGCCAATGGCCACGCGGCTCTCGCGCGGGTGCTGGAGGAACACGACGCGCGTGCGAGTCTCCAACCGGGGCGGCAGTTGCGCGCAATAACACGCGCTCTCGGGACGGCGGCAACGCAGGCAGAGGTTACGCACGGCCACCGCCTTTACGGCACGCTCCGAGCAGGGGCAAGTCCCACCACGGGAGGGCCGGGCAGGCTGGGTGCCCGGGGGCCGGCTTCCCCGGGGCAACAGCGGCCGGGCACCGCCCCCCTGGACCGAAGATTCCCCAAGCCTCCAGGCGACGGAGTACAGAGGCCCGGTGAACCTGCTGCTCCTCCTGGACGAAGACTTCCTGCCCGACGGCACCGCGCGCCTCACCGGACGGCGGGCCCAGCACGCCCGCGAGGTGCTGCGCGCCGAGCCCGGCGAGTCCCTCCGCGTAGGACACCTGGGAGGCCTCACCGGCACCGGCGAGGTGCTGGAGAACAGCGCCGGCGTGCTGCACCTGCGCGTCACCCTCACCGAGCCTCCGCCCCCGCGCGCGGGCATCGACCTGCTGCTGGCCATCCCCCGCCCCAAGGCGCTGAAGAAGGTGCTGCCCGCGGTGGCCTCGCTGGGCGTGGACCGCATCGTCCTGCTCAACGCGGCGCGCGTGGAGAAGAGCTACTTCGATTCCAAGGTGCTGGACCCCGCCTTTGTCCACGAGCTGCTCATCCAGGGACTGGAGCAGGCCCGGGACACGCGCCTCCCAGAGGTGCTGGTCCGAGAGCGCTTCCGTCCCTTCGTCGAAGACGAGCTCGACGCCTTCTTCGGCCCCCAGACGCTCCGCCTGCTCCCCCACCCGCCCGCGAGGCAGTCGCTCCGAGCGCTGGGCGTGGGTCTGGCCCAGCGCGTCGTACTGGCCATTGGACCGGACGGCGGCTGGGTGCCCTTCGAGGCCGACCTCCTGGAAGCCCATGGTTTCCACCCGTTTTCGTTGGGGCCCCGCATTCTTCGCGTGGAGACGGCCGTGCCCGCCCTCCTGGGGCAGGTGGCGCTTCTTCGGGAGGACATTGCGGCACCGCCCGCGACAACTCTGACTTGAAGGCGCGCCGTGGTCGGGTGAAGAGTTGTCCATGGCCACGACCCGTTCTTCCGCCGCCGCTCAGCCCGCCCTGGGCGAGCAACAGCCGATTGTCACCTCCGAGGAGCAGGCCCCCGCGGCAGCGCCCGCGAAGCCCGCCACGCACGACACGGTGCCACCGCCGGCCCTGCTCGACTTCATGATGAAGTCGTGGAAGCCGCGCTCGAAGAAGCTGCCCCCGAAAATCAAGCAGGCGGAGGCCTTCAAAGCCCGCCGCCGGGCGCTCTCCAAGCTGTTCCCCGGCGAGACGCTCATCATTCCCACCGGCCACGAGAAGGTGCGCGCCAACGACACCAACTTCCGTTTCCGGCCGGGCAGCGACTTCTACTACCTCACCGGCAACCTGGAGCCGGACTGCGTCCTCGTCCTCCAGCCCAAGGAGAAGGGTGGCCACACCGACGTGCTCTTCGTGGAGCCGAACCCGGGCCGCACCGACGCCACGTTCTTCACCGACCGCGTGAAGGGGGAGCTGTGGGAAGGCCCCCGCCTGGGCGTGAAGGAGAGTCAGGCCCGCTACGGCGTGGACCAGGCCCGGAGCCTCAACGAGCTGCCGGCCTTCCTCTCCGGCCTCAGCGGCGCGGAGAGCCGTCCCACGCGCTTGCTGCGCGGCCTGTCGCCCAAGGTGGACGGCGCCGTCCCGGCGCCGGGTGAGAAGGACAAGGGGCTGGCCCAAGCGCTGTCGGAGATGCGGCTGCTCAAGGACGCGCAGGAGCTGCGTGAACTCCAGACGTCCATCGACTCCACGCACCGCGGCTTCGAGGACGTCATCCGTGGCCTGAAGACGGCGAAGACGGAGCGCTACGTGGAGGGCATCTTCAACCTCCGCGCCCGCGTGGAAGGCAACGACGTGGGCTACCGCACCATCGCCGCCTCCGGCGCCCATGCGTGCATCCTGCACTGGCACCACAATGACGGGCCGCTCGTTCCCGGCGACCTGCTGCTGCTGGACGCGGGCGTGGAGGGCCAGACGCTCTACACCGCGGACATCACCCGCACCCTGCCCATCTCCGGGAAGTTCTCCAAGGAGCAGCGCGAAATCTACGAGCTGGTGCTGGAGGCGCAGGACGCGGCCTTCGCCGAGGTGAAGCCGGGCAACGACTTCATGGAGCCCAACCGCGCGGCCATGCGCGTGCTCGCGGAGGGCCTGGAGGCCCTGGGCATCCTCGAGGACGCCGAGGAGGCGCTCAAGGACGAGCACCAGTTCTACAAGCGCTACTCGCTCCACAACGTCAGCCACATGCTGGGCCTGGACGTGCACGACTGCGCCCAGGCGCGGCAGGAGACCTACAAGTACGGGAAGCTCCAGGCCGGCATGGTGCTGACGGTGGAGCCTGGCCTCTACTTCCAGATGGACGACCTCACCGTGCCCAAGCGCTACCGGGGCATCGGCGTGCGCATCGAGGACGACGTCGTCGTCACCGCGCGCGGCTGCAAGGTCCTCTCCGCCGACATCCCCCGCAAGGCGAAGGATGTGGAGGCGTGGATGAAGTCCCTCTGGGCGGCGGACAAGGCCGCCCGGAAGGGCAAGAAGAAGTAGGCCCGGCGCGCTACTTCGGCTTCGGCGCGGCGGTGGCGGGTTTCGCCGCCGCGGCCGCGGCCCGCTCCTGCCACTCCGACAGCGCCAGAGGCTTCACGTCCTTGAGCGTGGACACGGCGACCTCGTAGACGCGGGGCCCGGGGTTCGCATCCGGCCCGGCGGTGAAGTTGAGACGGTGGATTTCGTGCCCGGCCTCCGTCTCCAGCACCACGCGCCACTTGCCGGGCTTCAGGTTGGACGTCGTCGCGTAGAAACGGTAGCCGCCGTCCGTGCCGTTGCTGCTGACGGTGGCCATGAAGCCGTTGCCGTACGTCGTCCAGCCCTTCTGCGGGTCGTCGAAGTACCAGCGCACGCGGACCTTGTACGACTGGAAGTGCTTCGGCGCGAAGATGCGGAAGAAGTAGTAGGGCTTGTCCCCCGGCTGCATCAGGAAGTCCGGCCCGCCCCACGTCCACGGCTTGTACCAGGCGCCGGAGTCCACCGAGGACAGGTGGTAGATGCCCGGGCTCACCCGCTCCACCTGGTGGTAGATGCCCGCGAACTGCACGGCCACGGGCAGCGGCGGAATCACGCCCACCAGGTACAGCCCCAGCAGCGCGGCCTGCACGCCGAAGCCAGGGATGGCCACGTTGCGCAGCAGGTACCGGTTGTCCGGCCGCCAGCGCCGGATGAGGCGCATCACCCCGAAGATGCTCGCGCAGCCCATGGCGACGGCCAGCAGGAAGACCCAGAAGCCCATCCGCCCCAGGACCACCGGGAGCAGGCAGACGAAGTACATCGTCACGCACAGGCTGAGCAGCACCATGCGCATGATGGGCCCCAGCCTGCGGAACAGGGGCAACTCGTTGGCCGCCAGCAGGGCGAAGAGGCCCACCACGAACAGGTAGGGCAGCGCGCCCGACGTGCTCTTGAAGAGCAGCAGCATGAACGCGCTGAGCAGGCTTCCGAAGAGGAAGTGGATGCCGTCCTCGCGCCAGCGCCAGACCTTCTGCAGGAACTTCGGCGGCTCGACGCCGTCCGGGTAGCGCTGCTCCAGCAGCAGCAGTCCCGTGAGGACCAGCAGGTAGCCGAAGTTCTGCGCCAGCGTCAGCGTGTCATCGATGCGGCTGATGGTGAGGACGTCGTAGATGAAGCCGCCGAAGAAGAAGACGGCCATCTCCCACTTCTCATGGCGGGCGCGGAACTGCTGCACCTTGTCCATGAGGGTGGGCGTCTTCGCCGTGTCGACCAGGTCGTCCGGGTCCACCACCACGCCCGGCGCCTGGGCCGGCAACACGGCGTCCGTCAGGGCGACGGCTGCGTGGTTCTCTGCGACGGGGACGCTCGCCTCGACGGCGGGGCCCGCGTTGGGCACCTCGGCGGAGGCTTCGTCCGGATTCTCGGGGGCGTTGTGACGGGTAGCGGTGACCACGGAGGTTCCTCGGGGCGGCGGCCTTCCATCCTAGCCGCAGCGAGGGGAATCGGTCTCCCCTCGCCCGTCACTCCCCGAGGCCCCGTCCTCCGCTAGGCCGGACTCTTGCCCGCGACCAGGTCGGCCAGCTCACCGCGCTCGGCCAGCTCCATCAGGATGTCGGAGCCGCCGACGAACTGCCCGTTGATGAAAATCTGGGGAATGGTGGGCCAGTTGGTGAAGTCCTTGATGCCCTGGCGAATCTCCGGATCCGCGAGCACGTCCACCGTGTGGACCTGCCCCAGGGGCTGCAGCAGCTGCAGCGCCCGCGCGGAGAAGCCGCACTGGGGGAAGAGGGCGTTGCCCTTCATGAAGAGCACAATCTTGTGCGACCGGGTCTCCTGCTCCAACCGGGCCTTGAGTTCAGGCGTCATGGGTACCGCTCCTTCTAGCGAGTCCCGAGCTTCTTCCACTGCTCGGGAGAATAGGTCTTTAGCGCGAGCGCATGCAGCTCGCCGCTCTTCAGCCACTGCTGGAGCGGCGCGTATACGAGCTGGTGCTGCTGCACCATGGCTTTCCCAGCGAAGTCGGGGCTCACCACCCGGGCCTCGTAGTGGTCTCCCGTCCCGGTGTAGTCCCGCACCTCTACCTCGGAGCCCGGCAGGGCCTCCAGGATGCGGGCCCGGATGAATTCGGCGTCGAGCATCAGTTCATTCCCCTTCCCATCACCAGCATGGCGGGGTCCACCCCCATGCCACGCAGCGTCGTATCCCACAATTTCGACGGCTCGTGGCCAAGCACCGCCTCCGCGGTGGCCTCGGTGAAGAGCCAGGAGCCGGCGGCAATCTCGCTCTCCAGCTGGCGCGGGCCCCAGCCCGCATACCCCAGGCAGAAGCGCAGGCGCGGGTTGGGATTGGTCAGGAGCGGGCCTAGCGCGTCCAGCGTCACGCTCAGGAACAGGCCAGGCAGCACCGAGTGCTTCTCGCGCTGCTCCGTGTCGTCGTGGAGGACGAAGCCCCGCTGGGGCTCCACCGGGCCGCCCAGGTAGACGGAATGTTCCTTCCGCCCGGCGGCGATGCCCAGGTTCTGCCCGCGCGCCAGCTCACCGAGCGTCAGGGGGGCCCCCCGGTTGATGACGAGCCCCATGGAGCCCGACTCCGAGTGCTCCAGCATCAAGACGACCGAGCGATAGAAATTCGGATCGCCGAGCTGGGGCATGGCCAGCAGCAAGCCGGGAGCGAGGTTCTTCACCCCAGGAGCATCAACCGTTCACGCGGATGGCGCAACCGGAACCCGCCCCGGCGCCCCTGGCCAGAGGGGGCATCAGTGCCAGCTCGTGTGCCTGGACTGGAGGGCCTCGGCCAGCCGCTGAGGATCCAGGGGTTTGCCGATGAAGAGGTCCGCGCCCAGGCCCTTGCACTTGCGCGCCATGGCCGCGTCGCTCAGGGCGCTGACGCCGATGAGGACGGACTGAGGGAAGCGCTCGCGCAGCCGCGACATCAGCGTGGCGCCGCTGCGACCGGGCAGGAAGACGTCGACGATGGCGGCGTCCATGCGCTTGTTGCGCACGGCGAATTCAGCCTCCTCGGCGCTGCCCACGGGCAGGGGCTCGTAGCCCCAGCCCGCCAGCATCTCCACGAGGATTTCGCGGTGGGACGGATCATCCTCGACGACGAGCACCGCGGCGCGCGCGGGCTCCAGCTTGAGCAAGTCCGTGCGCTCCTCGCGCTCGCGGGTGTCGAGTTCGGTGAAGGTGGCAAGCTCTTCGCTAGGCGTCAGGGACATGGAGGCACCAATGTGGGCAAAAGGTTTCCGTGTGTGGACAACCCCTCCCCCAACGTTGGGAATTCCACGCCACACCGGGGCCGGGGCCCCAACTCCAGCGCTCGTCAGGTCACCCGGCGGGGGGGCCCGGAAAGCGCCTGGGAGGCGAGCGAGGCACCGAGCACCAGCAGCACGAGCAGCGCCCAGGCGGGCAACACCACCCGGCCGCCGCCCTCGTAGATGAGGGCCGCGTAGCTGGTGCCCAGGTAGCGGCCCAGGGACATGGGCTCCATCCGGGCGATGCCGAAGAAGCTCACGGTGGACTCGGTGAGGATGGCGGCGGGAAGCCGCGACAGGAACACCGCGAGCGCGAAGGGCCGAAGCGCGGGCCACAGGTGGAC
The DNA here is from genome assembly GCF_006518205.1 of Myxococcus sp. CA005. NCBI lineage: Bacteria > Pseudomonadati > Myxococcota > Myxococcia > Myxococcales > Myxococcaceae > Myxococcus > Myxococcus sp. CA005. Next base: position 7,917 of record NZ_SRLV01000116.1, read on the forward strand.
GCGCAGCAGATGCAGGCCGCCTCCACCGAGCGCCCGGGACGCGGCCACGTACTCCTGGGATTCGAGCGTCGCCAGGCGGTTGCGGAACATGCGCGCGGGCCCCGCCCAGCCCACCAGGGCCAGCGAGACGACCATCAGGCCGAAGGGGCCCAGGCCGCCGCCCGCTCCCGCGTCGGAGAGCGACTGCCCCGCGAGTTGGAGCACCATCACCACCAGCACGTCCGGCAGGGCGAAGACGGCGTCCACGGCGCGCAGCAGCGTCTGCTCCACCGCGCCGCCGGACAGCCGCGCCACGGCGGCCACGGCGAGCCCGATGAACGTGGAGAGCGCGCCCGCAGCGAGCCCCACAGCGAGGGAGACCCAGAGCCCGCCAAAGGCGAGTTCGCAGACGGTGCGGTCCGGGCGCGTGGGGTCCATGCCCAGCGGACAGGTGCTGGACAGGGCCTCCGGGAAGAGCCGCCCCGCCACGAGGCTGAGCAGGCCCAGGCCCACGAGGAGCACCAGGCCGACGCGGGCGCGCACGGGAACGCGGCTCATGCCGAGGCCTCCCGGGAGCGCGGGTCCACGGCGTAGCGCAGCACCTCCACCGCGAGGCTCACGATGACGAGCAGGGCCGCGAAGGTGGTGGTGGCGACGACGACGACGGCCACCTGCTTGTTGAGCACGGCGAGGACGTAGAGCTGGCCGAAGTACGGCAGGCCCAGGACGCGCTCCGCGGCGAAGGAACCGGCGAGCAGCGACGTGGCCACCGGCCCCACGGCGTCCAGCATCGCGGGCCACACGTTGGGCAGGACGTGACGGCGCAGCACGGCGGCGCGCGACAGGCCCTTGCCCAGCGCGGTGCGTACGTAGTCGCGCGACAGCTCCGCCTCCAGCGAGTCGCCCACGAGCGTGCCCAGGAAGATGCCGGGCCAGATGGACGTTACCAGCGCCGCGCACAGCTCCGGCAGCAGGTGTCCACGCTCCACCACGCCAGGCGCGAGCAGCAGCGCGGGGATGAAGACGGGCGTGCCGAACGCCACGGCGGGCACCACGTCACCGAGCGCGGCCCACGGGCCCTTCCTCCACCGGGTCCGAAGCAAGGCAAAGCCCAGGGCCCACGTGAGCGAGAGTGGCAGCGCCATCAAGCCCACGCCTACGCTGCCAGACAGCTTCGTCAGCAGCTCATCGCCGGTGATGCCCTGGGCGCTCGTGCCCAGACGCTCGCCGCGAAAGAGCTTCTCCCACGGGCGGAGGAAGCCCAGCGGCTCGCCGATGCCCAAGTCCCTCCGGTACGAGGCCGCGAGCTCACGCGACACCTGCCGCTTCGCGTCCGTCTCCGTGGTCAGCGGAAGCGAGGCCATGAGGAAGTACGACGCCACGGCCACGACAGGCACCAGAACCACCTGCCGCAACAGTCGCTGGGCGATGGCCCTCATGGCCCGCCTCTTGAGTGCAGAACGACGCCATGAGCCACTCGCGAAGCACGCATGTGCCCAAAGCCGCCATGAATACCGCTGTCGCTCACGGCGACTCCCCCGCCCAAGGCGCATCCGACGCCGCCCCCAAGCGAAGCGCGCGCAGCGCCAGGAAGTTGAAGGGGTCCACGTCCAGCCCGCGAAGCCGCGAGCGCGCGCGGTAATAACGGTCCGGGTGGTACAGGGGCGCAATCACGGCCTGTTCCCCCACGAGCACCTCCTGCGCCTGGACATATGACGCTTGCGCAGTCGCCGCATCCGGCGCGCTGTCCCCCGCCTCCAGCAGCCGCTCGAAGCGCGCCAGGGGCTCGCCGCCCGCCTGCGTCTCCCACCCTGTCTGGTGGTTGCCCTCACGCTCGAACAGCGTGAAGAACGTATTCGGGTGCGCGTAGTCCGCCCCCAGGCGCCTCAGGTACAAGTCATACGTGCGAGGCCCCTGCGCGGAGCGCCGGGCAATCTCCGCCGAGAAATCCGAGCGCGCCTCCAGCACCACCCGCACCCCCACGCGCGCGAGCTGCGCGGCCACCCGCTCCGCGATGGCCACCTCGGGAACGAATCCATCCCCCGACCGGTAGACGAGCCGCAACGGCCGCTCGACACCCGCCAGCTCCGCCCGAGCCTGCTCCGGCGCATAGCGCGGCAGCCGCGCGGCCTGCTCCGGCGTCGCGGCCCCTGGCAGCTCCGGCGGAAGCAACACATGAGACGGCCGCGCCGCGGGCAGCAGTCCCGCCAGCAGCGCCTCGCGGTCCAGCGCCCGGGACAGCGCGCGCCGCACCTCGGGCCTGTCCAGCGGCGCCTTCTCCGTGTTGAAGGCCAGGAAGTACGTGGACAGCAACGGCTCGCGGCGCAAGTCGTCCGGCCGGTGGATGCGCAGCGCCGCGGCGCTGTCCACGAAGACGAAGTCCACCCGCTCCCGCTCGTACAGCGCCGGACCGATTTCCGACTTCATCAGCGTGATGACCGGAACGGGCGTCTCCCCTTCTGCCATCCGCGGCGGAAAGGCCGAAGCCGGGTTGTGGACCAGCCGCACCCGCTCCCCCGCGCGGTCCCACCGCTCGACGCGGTAGGGCCCCAGCGCCAGGGGGCGGCCATCGCGCGGACGGTCGAAGTAGTCCCGAACCTCCTCATCCGACTTCCCCTCGAGGTCCGCCGAGGGCGCCGGATAGAACAGGTACACATTGGCCACGCGCGCCAGGAAGTAGCTGCGCGGCCGAGCCAGCGTCACCCGAACCGTGTGCGCGTCCACAGCCTCCACGCCCACGCGCTCCAACGCGGCGCGAACCTCGGCCTCCGGCGCGCCTCGCTCCTGGAGCGCCAGCGCCTCGGAGGCCCCCTCCAGGTCCGCCATCTCCCCGCGCTCGCGGCCCTGCAGCGCGCGCCGCCAGCCCACGACGAAGTCACGCGCCACCAGTGGTGCCCCATTCGACCAGCGAACATCCCGCCGCAGGTGGAACGTGTAGACATCCCGCCCCTGCCCGTCCGTGACGCGCTCCCACCGCTCGGCCAGCCCCGGCTCCACGCCGTGGTCCGGCCCCAACTGCGTGAGCCCGCGCTGGGTGGCCAGCATCACCGGGTAGTTCGCCCAGCTGTCCGGGTCCGAGTGGCTCCAATCCAGCGTGGTGGGCATGGCCGGCACCACCACCTTCACGCCGGGCTCCGGCTGGAAGCCGCACGGTCCACACGACGCGGCCCACACGGCCAGCAGGTACCACCACCACCGGAGTCGAGCGCGCGGAGCCACCAAGGCCCCTTCTACCCCGAAGGTCCAGGCGCCAGAAAAGGAGAAGCCAGGAACCCGGCGACCTTGGTCGTCCGGCGTCCTGGCTTCCCTTCAGCTCGGCCCGACAGGCGCGGCGGCCCACCGGGTGCTGTCTGTCTCCGCTAGGCCGGGGCCACGGCCGGCGAGGCCGGCAGCTCCGTGGTGCCACCCAGCTTGCCGCCGTCCGTCGTCGGCTTGCGGCCGAACTCCTCCGGCTTCTCCAGCACCAGCGCCTCGCGCAGCACGTCGTCCACGAACTCCACCGGGACGATGCGCAGCTGCTTGCGAATCTTCAGCGGGATGTCCTTCAGGTCCTTCTTGTTCGCCTTCGGGATGAGGACCGTCTTGATGCCCGCCCGGTGCGCGGCCAGCGTCTTCTCCTTCAAGCCGCCAATGGGGAGCACCCGCCCACGCAGGGTGATTTCACCCGTCATCGCCACGTCGCGGCGGATGAGCACGCGGGTGAGCGCGCTCACCAGTGCGGTGCAGATGGTGACGCCGGCGGACGGACCGTCCTTCGGAATCGCGCCCTCCGGCAAGTGGACGTGGATGTCGTAGTTCTCGAACACCTTGCGGTCGATGCCGAAGCGCTCGGCGCGGCTGCGCACGTAGGACATGGCCGCCTGCGCGGACTCCTGCATCACCTCACCCAGCTTGCCAGTGATGATGAGCTTGCCCTTGCCCGGCATGATGGTGGCCTCGGTGGTGAGGATTTCACCGCCCAGCTCCGTCCACGCCAGGCCCGTGACGATGCCCACCTGATCCTCGGCCTCCGCCATGCCGTAACGGTAGCGGGGCGTGCCCAGGAACTTCATGGCCATCTTCCGGTCCACGTCGATGTCCCGCTTGCCGTTCTTCAGCACGTCGCGGGCAATCTTGCGGAACACGCCGCCAATCTCACGCTCGAGCGAGCGCACGCCCGACTCCCGCGTGTAGCGGTGGATGATGGTCCGCAGCGCCGGGTCGGAGATGTCCACCTTGAGGTCCGACAGCCCGTTGGCCTCCTGCTCCTTCGGGATGAGGTATCGGCGGGCGATGGAGAGCTTCTCCGGCTCCGTGTACCCCGCGATGCGAATCACTTCCATGCGGTCCTGCAGCGGACCGGGGATGTTGTGCATCGTGTTCGCGGTGCAGATGAACATCACCTTGGACAGGTCGTAGTCGAGGTCCAGGTAGTGGTCGTTGAAGGTGTGGTTCTGCTCGGGGTCCAGCACCTCCAGCAGCGCCGCGCTCGGATCGCCACGGAAGTCCGTGGACATCTTGTCGATTTCATCGAGCAGGAAGACGGGGTTGTTGCTGCCCGCCTTCTTCAGCGACTGGATGAGCTTGCCCGGCATCGCGCCGATGTACGTGCGCCGGTGGCCACGAATCTCCGCCTCGTCACGAACGCCGCCCAGCGACAGGCGCACGAACTTGCGGCCGGTGGCCCGAGCAATGGAGCGCGCCAGCGACGTCTTGCCGACGCCCGGAGGACCGACGAAGCACAGCACGGGGCCCTTGAGCTTCTTCACCAGTTGCTGCACGGCCAGGTACTCGAGGATGCGCTCCTTCGGCTTCTTCAAGCCGTAGTGGTCCTCGTTGAGCACCGTCTCCGCCTCAGTGACGTCCAGACGGTCCTGCGTCTCGTCGTACCAGGGGAGGCTGATGATCCAGTCGATGTAGTTGCGGACGACGGTGGCCTCGGCGCTCATCGGGCTCATCATCCGGAGCTTCTTCAGCTCCTTCTTGACCTTGAGCGTGGCCTCCTTGCTCATCCGCTTGTTCTTCAGCTTCTCTTCAATCTCCTGAATCTCGTTCTTGAACTCGTCGCGCTCACCCAGCTCCTTCTGAATGGCCTGCATCTGCTCATTCAGGTAGTACTCCTTCTGGGTCTTCTCCATCTGCTTCTTGACGCGCGTGCGGATCTTCTTCTCCACCTGGAGAATCTCGATCTCACCCTGCATCAGCTCGTAGAGCTTCTCCAGGCGCTTGGCCGGGGACTCCGTCTCGAGCAGGGCCTGCTTGTCGTTCAGCTTCAGGGAGAGGTGCGCGACGATGGTGTCGGCCAGCCGCGCCGGGTCGTCGATGCTGGCCACCTGCATCAGCATCTCAGGCGGGATGCGCTTGTTGAGCTTGACGAAGGCCTCGAAGACGGAGTGGACGCTGCGAACGAGCGCCTCCAGCTCCACCGTCTTCTCCGTCTGCTCCTCCACCTCCTCCACCTCGACCATGAAGAAGGCGTCGTTGGGGTGGAACTTCTTCACCTTGGCGCGGCGCACGCCTTCCACCAGCACCTTCACCGTGCCGTCGGGCAGCGGGAGGAGCTGGATGACGTGGCCCAGCGTACCGAAGTGAAAGATGTCGTCGGGGGTAGGGTCGTTCGTCTTGGCCTTCTTCTGCGCGGCCAGCAGGATGACGGCCTTGTCGTCCGGCCCCTTGTGCGCCATCGCGTCCTTCAACGCCGCGATGGACTTCTCCCGGCCGACGAACAACGGCACCACCATGTGCGGGAACACGATGATGTCCCGAAGGGGCAAGAGCGGGACCGTCAAACCCCGCTTCTGGGCTTCCTTCTTGTCGTCACGTCCGAAGAACATGTATCCGCCACCTGCGGGCCCTCGGAGTTGCAGGCCCCTAGAAGAGTTGCCCGTCTGCTCGCTCGCCGAGCATTCGTACGGGATGCAGCAGTTCTATAACACGGCGTTTCGCGGCGCCGTTCCCCGGCTCAAGATTGGGGAACGGCGTCTTGCCATCAAGGGAACACCCGAGGCTCCCTCGGGCGTCCGCTTGGGGTGTCAGCGGCCCTGCGCCGCCACCCCACCCTGTGCCCCCTGGACATCCAGGACTTGGAACAGGAACGAATACAGGTCCACGCTGGACTCAATGGCCTTGGCCACCTGATCCGCGCCACCGTGGCCCGCGTTGGCCTCGATGCGCAGCAGGGCCGTCGCCGGGTTTCCGGGCGAGTTCTGCACCGCCGCCACGAACTTGCGGGCGTGCATGGGGTCCACCCGGTCGTCGTGGTCCGCCGCCATCATCAGCAGCGCGGGGTAGCGCACGTCCGGCCGCACGTGGTGGTAGGGCGAGTAGGCGTGCAGCGTCTTGAAGTCCTCGGGCTTCTCCGCCGTGCCGTACTCCGGAATCCAGGTCCGGCCGCTGCCGAAGAGGTGGTAGCGCACCATGTCCAGCAGGGGCACCGCGCACACCACCGCGCCGTACAGCTCCGGCCGCTGCGTCATGGCCGCGCCCACCAGCAGGCCGCCGTTGCTGCCGCCGTAGATGGCCAGCCGCTTGGGCTGCGTGTACTTCTGCTGGACCAAGTACTCGGCCGCCGCGTGGAAGTCGTCGAAGACGTTCTGCTTCTTGTCCAGGCGGCCGGCGTCGTGCCAGGCCTTGCCGTACTCGCCGCCGCCGCGCAGGTTGGCCACCGCGTACACGCCGCCCGCGTCCAGCCAGGGCAGGATGCTCGAGCGGAAGTTGGCCTCCATGTTCACGTTGAAGCCGCCGTAGCCGTAGAGCAGCGTGGGCGCGTTGCCGTCACGCTTCAGGTCCTTGCGGTGCACCACGAACATGGGCACCTTCGTCCCGTCCTTGGACGCGTAGAAGACCTGCTCGACCTGGTACTGCTCCGGGTTCATGGGCACGTCCACCTTGGCCCAGAGCTCAGACTTCCCGGTGCTGACGGACGTCTTGTAGATTTGACGGGGCGTGGTGAAGGACGTGAAGACGTAGTAGGCGTCATCCAGGTCCTCCAGCCCCATCAGGTTGGACGCCGCGCCCACGCCCGGCAGCTGCACCGTGCGCACCGGCTTGCCCTTCAGCGTGGCCACGCGCACCTCGGACGTCGCGTCCTTGAGGTACTCCAGCGACAGGTGCCCGCCGACGATGCTGACGGACAGCAGGGACGCGGACGAGTCCTCGGGGACAATCTCCTTCCACGACGCGCGGGCCGGCTTCGCCGGATCCACCTCGAAGACGCGCTGGCGCGGGGCGCCCTCGTCGGTGAGGACGTAGAAGCGGTCCTTCCAGGCGTGCACCTCGTACTTGGCGCCCACGCCCTTCACCAGCAGGCGGAAGTCCTTCTCACCCGGCCGCTTCCAGTAGACGTCGTTCTCGCTCCAGCCGCGGAGGATGTAGACGAACAGGTACTTGCCGTCGCGGCTCAGGTCGCTCTGGAGGAACGTCGTCGGGTCGCCGGTGCGCTCGTGCACCACGGTGTCCTTCGACGGCTCCGTGCCCAGCGTGTGGTAGCGGATGGTGGTGTAGCCGGGGCGCTCGTCCACCTTGATGGACGGGTCCGTGGGCAGCCACTCGTAATAGAAGCCCTTGCTGTCGGGCGTCCACTTGGGCGTGGCGTACTTGCCGCCCTCGATGACGTCCACCTTGGACCACTCGCCAGAGTCCACGTCGATGACGTGCAGCACCGCCTCATCCGCGGCGTTGGGCTTCTGGGCGAAGGCCACCTTCTTGCCGTCCCAGGACACGGCCCACGTCCCCAGGGACACGGTGCCGTCCTTGCTCCAGCCGTTCGGATCCAACAGCACCTTCTCCTGCCCGCTCTCCCCCTGGCGCCAGTAGAGGATGGCCTTCTCCTTGTCCTTGTGGGTGCGGACGTAGAAGAAGCGCCCGTTGCGGCGCGACGGGGTGGAGACGGAGTCGGTGTAGAACAGCTCCTTGAAGCGCGCGGCCAGGGCCTCACGGCCGGGGAACTTCGCCAGCGCTTCGCGGGCGTGCGCGTTCTGCGCCGTCATCCACGTCTGGACCTCGGGGGCCTTCTCGTCCTCGAGCCAGCGATACGGGTCCGCTACCTGGACGCCGTGCAACGTGTCGACAACCTGCTCCGCCCGGGTCGCCGGGTAGGACATGCGGGGAGACTCCTCGGATACGGGGGCCGCGGAGGCTGCCGCGGGCAGCTCATCACGCGCGGCCTCCTTCTGGGAGGCACACGCCGCGAGCGACATCAAGGCGGGAACGAGCAGCTTTCTCATGGGCCCAGCACATACAGAAAGGCCCCCGGCCGTCCCACAAAAAGTGTGGCGGGGCCAACGCAAGCCCGGCCCCTCCCCTGACGAAAGAGGCGCGCCCGGACCACACCGGGTGGTTCCGTGACGCGCCCCGTCAACCAGACAACACCGGGCCCCTACGGGCCCTGGCGTCAGGCGGATTCCTTCTTCGGCTCCGCGGCTTCCTTCTCCGGCTGGGCGTGCAGCACCACCGGCTCGCTCTTCTTGAGAATCACTTCCTCGGAGATGAGCACCTCGCGGGCCGTCTTGCGGGACGGGATTTCGTACATCACGTCCAGCATGGCCGACTCCAGGATGGAGCGCAGGCCACGGGCGCCCGCCTTGCGGCGGATGGCCTCGTTGGCAATGGCCTTGAGGGCGCCGTCGGTGAACTTCAGCGTCACGCCGTCCAGTTCGAAGAGCTTGCGGTACTGCTTGGTGAGCGCGTTCTTCGGCTGGTTGAGGATGTTGATGAGGGCAGCCTCATCCAGTTCCTCCAGCGCGGTGATGATGGGCAGGCGGCCGATGAACTCCGGAATCATGCCGAACTTCAGCAGGTCCTCCGGCTCCACGTGCTTGAGCAGCTCCGTGAGGCTGCGTTGCTTCTTGGACTGCACGTCCGCGCCAAAGCCCAGGCTGCGACCGCCCATGCGCCGCTCAATCACCTGGTCCAGCCCGCCGAAGGCGCCGCCGCAGATGAAGAGGATGTTGGTGGTGTCCACCTGCAGGAACTCCTGCTGCGGGTGCTTGCGGCCACCCTTGGGCGGAACATTGGCCACCGTGCCTTCGATGAGCTTGAGCAGCGCCTGCTGAACGCCCTCGCCGCTGACGTCGCGGGTGATGGAGGGGTTCTCCGACTTGCGTGCAATCTTGTCGATTTCGTCGATGTAGACGATGCCGCGCTGGGCCCGCTCGATGTCGTGGTCGGCGGCCTGCAGCAGGTTGACGATGATGTTCTCCACGTCCTCGCCCACGTAGCCGGCCTCGGTGAGGCACGTCGCGTCGGCGATGGTGAAGGGCACGTTGAGGATGCGCGCCAGCGTCTGCGCCAGCAACGTCTTGCCGCTACCGGTAGGCCCCAGGAGAAGGATGTTGCTCTTCTGGAGCTCCACGTCCTCCATCGCGACCTTGGACTCGATGCGCTTGTAGTGGTTGTGCACGGCGACGGAGAGCGTCTTCTTCGCCCGCTCCTGCCCAATCACGTACTCGTCCAGGACCGCCTTGATTTCGGAGGGCCGGGGGATGCGCAGCTTCGTGTCCTTCGTCTCCTCGCGGTCGATCTCCTCCGCGATGATGTCGTTGCACAGCCCGATGCACTCGTCGCAGATGTAGACCGTCGGCCCCGCGATGAGCTTCTTGACCTCCTTCTGTGACTTTCCACAGAAGGAGCAGCAGAGGGTCTGGTTGTCTCGCTTCTCCACGTTCTTGCCCGCCATTTCGTCCCTCGCTGCGCCTGAAAGGCCCCCGCCCCCGAACTCCACCCCGTTCCTGGCTCGGACCAATCTAGTCAGCCCCCGTCCGGAACGTCCACGCGCCTTCCGGGTACTTAACAGGACCTGTGCCGTGACGCAGAAAGCAGAAAGCCGGAGTCGCGGGGGCGCATTCCCGCGGCTCCGGCTGCCGGCCGAGGCCCCGAAGCCTCGGCAATCCGCCTACTTCTTCTCTTCCTTACCCAGTCCCACGACCTTCCGGGGATTCTGGATCTCATCGATGATGCCGTAGGCCTTTGCCTCGGACGCGCCCATGAAGTAGTCGCGGTCCGTGTCCTTCTCGACACGCTCGATGGACTGTCCGGTGTGCTTGACGATGAGCTCGTTGAGCTTCGCCTTCATCCGGAGGATTTCCTTCGCCTGGATTTCAATGTCCGTTGCCTGACCGCGCACACCACCCAGAGGCTGGTGAATCATGATGCGACTGGACGGCAGGGCGTAACGCTTGCCCTTGGCACCGGCGAGCAGGAGGACGGCCCCCATGGAGGCCGCCTGCCCGACGCAGATGGTGGACACCGGACACTTCACGTACTGCATGGTGTCGTAGATGGCGAGGCCCGCCGTCACCGAGCCACCCGGCGAGTTGATGTAGAGGTTGATGTCCTTGTCCGGGTCTTCCGACTCCAGGAACAGCAACTGGGCGACGATGACGTTGGCCACGTCATCGTCGATCTCCGTGCCCAGCATCACGATGCGGTCCTTCAGGAGCCGGCTGTAGATGTCGTACGAGCGCTCACCCCGGTGGGTCTGCTCGATGACGTAGGGAACGGGCATGAAGGGCATGTCGACCTCGGTGAGGGAACCTTACGAATACTTCGCCCGGCTCCTCAGGAATTCAATCGTCTTTTCCTCCCGGAGTCGGAGAGACAACCCGAGCCGCTCGTCGGCGCCCTTGAAGTACTTCTGCACCACGGCGACCGGCTGGCCCGCCTCGTTGGCGAGCTGCTCGATGCGGGCGTCCACGTCCGCGTCGGAGGCCTGGATGCCCTCCTTCTGAGCGATGGACTCGAAGAGCAGCGTGCCCTTCACTTCCTGGAGGGCCTTCTCGCGCATGTCTTCGCGCAGACGGTTGAAGTCCAGGTTCAGCTGGCGGGGGTCCACACCGGAGCGCTGGAGCTGCTGCAGCGCGCCGCGCAGCATGGAGTCCATGGCCCGCTCCACCATGGCGCGGGGCACGTCGAAGGTGTTGCGCTCCAGCAGCGCCTTCATCAGCGCCTCACGCTCCTCGCCCTCCACCTGGGACTTGCGCGCCTTCTCCATGTCCTCACGGAGCTTGGTGCGCAGCTCGTCAATGGATTGGGCGACGCCCGACTGCTTGGCGAAGTCGTCGTTCAGCTCGGGGACGATTTCCTTCTGCACGCCCTTGAGCGTGATGTGGAAGCGCGCCGTCTTTCCGCGCACCTCCTCCACCCGGTACTCCTGCGGGAAGGCGTAGTCGATGTCCTTGGACTCGCCGACCTTCACGCCCTCCAGGGCGGCAATCTTGGACTCCACCAGCTCACCGGGCTGCACCTGCACGGTGATGCCCTCCGCCTTGCTGCCCGCGAACGGCTGGCCGTCCACGGTGGCGTCGAAGTCCACGGTGACGTAGTCGCCGGAGGCGGCGGTGTCGCGGTCGGTGACGGGCTCCAGCCGGGCCATCGACTGGCGCATGCGCTCCAGCTGCTCGTTCACCTGCTCGTCGGTGACGGCGGTGTCGGACTTCGTCAGCGGCAGCTCGACGTAGTCCTTGGCCTCCACCTTGGGCTTCACCTCGACGCGAGCCTCGAAGGTGAACGGGGTGTTGGGCTTGAGGCCGGAGTTGGTCACCTGCGGCGTGGCGACGACCTCCACGTTGTGCTCGCGGATGGCCTCCACGTACGCGCTCTGCACCACGCGCTGGATGACCTCGTCCTCTACCTGGTCACGGAAGCGCTGCTCCAGGATGCGGCGAGGCACCTTGCCCTGACGGAACCCCGGCAGCCGCACCTGGCGGCCCAGGTTGGAGTACGCGCGGGACAGCTCCTCCGCCACGCGGGCATTGTCGACCTCGATGGAGAGCTTCTTCTCAATGGGAGAAAGCTCCTCGACCTGGACCTTCATGCGGGCCTCGCTCGCCACCGCCGCCGGACAATCAGTCGTTTCGGGCGGTGCCGGAAAAGTGGGACGTGCGCCTTTAGGGGATAGGCACGAACGGGTCAACGCGAAATGGGCGAGGAGGGACTCGAACCCTCACACCTTGCGGTACCAGATCCTAAGTCTGGCGCGTCTACCAGTTTCGCCACCCGCCCGGGTTGCGCCGTCGTGCACTGCACCGTCTTACCGCGAAACATCCACGGGACGGCAGAGGCCGGAAAAACAAAAAGGCCCCTCCATTTCTGGAGGGGCCTCACAGTGAGAGCGGAGGGAATCGAACCCACAACCTATGGATTAAGAGTCCATTGCTCTGCCAATTGAGCTACGCTCCCGGCACTGCCCCGGTCCGCCGCCTGCGCGGCGTCCAGGTGGCGGCGGTAACTACAGAACGCCGCCTGCTGTGTCAAAACGTTTTTTCACGCCCCCCTTCATTCCTGTCCGTGGCGGTTCGTCTCCGGTGCTTTCCGGAGCCGATGCTGGTCCGCATGCCCTTCAGCCGGGCCCGGCGCGTGACGCAGGCATGTGAAGCGAGCGCCCCACTCCGATGTTCAACATGGCCGTAGCACGCTGTTCGTCCCAGCCTGGCGGGACGGCGAGCGAGTGATGGCTCGCGGTCAGTCACCTCGAGAGCACCGAGCACCCCGCGGCAACCATGCGGGCGGACGGAGGTCGTCCGCCCTTTTCGCGCAGGACGTAGCAGGAGAAGACAGAGATGGAAGCCAACCCCCAACAGAAGGCGGAAGGAACGGCGGCCGGCCAGGGTGGCCAGCACGCCGGGTGGACACGGGAGCGCGTGGAGCTCGTGAAGCGGACCATCTGCCCTCGCGGCATCAGCGAGGACGAGTTCGCCCTCTTCATCGAGCAGTGCAAGCGCAGTGGCCTGGACCCGCTCCTCAAGGAGGCCTTCTGCGTGGCGCGTCGGCAGAATGCCGGCAACCGCGAGCGGCCCAACTGGGTGACGAAGTACGAGTTCCAGCCCTCCGAGGCCGGAATGCTCGCACGCGCCGAGCGCTTCCCGGACTTCAAGGGCATCCAGGCGAGCGCGGTGTTCGCCGAGGACGACATCGTCGTGGACCAGGGCCGAGGCGAGGTGGTGCACCGCTTCAACCCCGCCAAGCGAAAGGGCGCGCTGGTGGGTGCCTGGTCGCGTGTGGTGCGCGAGGACAAGCTGCCGGTGGTGGTGTGGTTGGACTTCAGCGGCTACGTCCAGCAGACGCCGCTGTGGTCCAAGATTCCCACCACCATGATTGAGAAGTGCGCCCGCGTGGCCGCCCTGCGCAAGGCGTACCCGGAGGCCTTCGGCGGACTCTATGTGCGGGAGGAAATGCCCGCCGAGGACTACGAGTCGCACTCGGACGAACACGGCAGCGGCCCCTACGAGGTACTGGGCTCCAAGCCCGGCCCCCTCAAGGCGTCCTTCCCGCCGCTGGCGCCCCAGGAGCCGCGCGCGTCCCAGGCCGCCGCGGCGCAGTTGGACATCGACGTGCCGCTCCAGCCCAAGCAGCCCCGCGAATCCACCCTGGAGGCGGTGCCCGCCGCCAATCCGGAGCCCGCGGCGCCACGCCCCAAGCCGAGCGCCGTGGTGGTGGCGTTCGGCCCCCACAAGGGGAAGACGGCCTCCGAGCTCTCCGACGACGAGCTGAGCGAGTCCATCGACCTGGCCAACGAGAAGCTGATGGAGCAGCCCCGGGCACGCTGGGCCAAGGCCATGCGGGAGAACCTGCTGGCGTTGGAGGCAGAGACGGAGCTGCGCTGCCGGGTGCCAGCGTCGAAGGGCGATGGCAACGGCGCGGCCCATGATGCGTGACGCTGAGCAGGAAACCATCAGGCCGTGAGGGGGCGCCCCCGCTACGAAAGTGGCGGGGGCGTTCCTGCTTCAACCTGCTGGAAGGTGCGCGCTCGGAGGGACTTGAACCCCCAACCCCCGGGTTCGAAGCCCGGTGCTCTATCCAGTTGAGCTACGAACGCAATTTCGAGGGCGGGTAAAGAAGGGCGGCCAACCGGGATCGAACCGGCAACCTCCGGAGTCACAGTCCGGCGCTCTAACCAGTTGAGCTATGGCCGCCGTTACAGCTTTACCGCGAACGGCGTTTGAAGCGGCGGCTTCCCTACCTTGGAAACCAGGCCCCTGACAAGGCCCAAATACGACTTACGGCCAGGTTAGCGCCCCAGGCAGGGCTCGAACCTGCGACCCCCGGCTTAGAAGGCCGGTGCTCTATCCAGCTGAGCTACTGGAGCTGGCCGGGCCGCCTGCTTCCGATGCTGCACTTCAAGTCGGGGCGAGAGGATTCGAACCTCCGACCCCCTGCGCCCAAGGCAGGTGCGCTACCAGGCTGCGCTACGCCCCGAGAAGTCCGGCATTGTTGAACCATCCCGAACGGACTACGACGAGGACTCCACCGCGGATGTGGACCTGAACCTGGTGGCCACCGCGGACGGCCGCATGGTGGAGCTGCAGGGCACGGCGGAGCACCAGCTCTTCGACCGCAAGGCCCTGGACGCCATG